>JAYZXK010000064.1:0-5246 GCA_036141415.1 Pseudomonadota bacterium | reverse complement strand
AGATTTACTCTGAGAGGCTTGTATTCAAGCCTCGCCAAACAGGATTTGGATGCTGCCATCAGCAGCATTGAAACGGATTTGGATGCCAGTGACTTTGAAGCGATCGAAAATGCCGTAAGCAGCACCGCCAGGCATCTGCAAAATACCGCAGAATTTGAGTATTTACTTGAACGGGTGCAGGCCATGGATAACGACAGTGCATTACAGGCGGTGTTTTCTCACTGGTTAACCAACGATCCGGATGAAGCCCTTGCCAGACTTGACCTGATTAGTAACCCGGAACAAAAGCAAGATATTGAAGAGCGTGCGTTTCGCAACTGGCTGGTAAGGGATCCGGAAGAAGCGGCTGAACGGTATATGCAACGGGCAGCGCCGGAACAACGCCAGTCGCGGGCGAAAGTGGTGGTTGAGTCAATGAGTTTTAACCAGCCCGAACAGGCGCTAAGCTGGCTAAACAGGCAAACCGACATTGATACCCAACCACTGACTGCTGAGTTAATTACGCGGTCGGCCTATCGTAATCCGCAGTTTGCAGACCAGAATCTGCATAGGATCACCAACCAGGATAAACTTACCCAACTTACGTCGAATATTTACAAAAGTTACGGCCGCTACAGCCAGGCTAAAGCCGAAGAGTTTTTATCCCGACAGTCGCCAGTTATACGCGAACAGGTATTAACCAGACTGAGGAAAGTCGAAGAAATGCGATCCCGCGGCTAAACAGCTGGTGGCGGAGTTGGTTGGAAGTGTACTTAGTAAAGTAGTTTCAATGCCTTAGTAAAATCTTCATCGACACTTCATCGGAGTGTCACAGAGCTTCTGCATAGTCAGGCTCCATTTTGTTGTGCGGACCTTACTATGATTTTCTCTCGTCGCCAGTTTTTAAAAACCACCCTTGCCTCAGGCGCCTTAACGCCCTTTGCTTATCAGGTAGCTGCTGCTCCGGTAAATCCCTTATTTGACTGTGGCGTAGCAAGTGGCGACCCAACCCATCACAGCGTAATTCTATGGACCCATACCCGTGAGCCGATTGCGCTGACATGGCAGCTAGCCAGGGATCTAACATTTAAGCAACTGGTAAAAAGTGGCCAGGGGGAAACTTCGCTCGCTCAGGATTGCACCTTTAAAGTTGACGTCACAGGTCTGGAACCGGGAACCACTTATTATTACCGCTTCATCACCAGCAATGGCCAGAGTGAACCCGGGCGCACCAGGACACTGCCCGCTGGCGAGCCGGAATCCTTGAATATCGCCGTGGCGTCTTGTTCAAATTATCCGTTTGGTTACTTTAATGCCTACCATCACATTGCGGCTGATGAGTCGGTCGATTTTGTTTTACACCTTGGCGATTATATTTATGAATACGGGCAGGATAGCTGGGGAGACGAGGAAGGGCGTAAGCTCAACCGCCGGCATCAGCCCGCCAATGAAATTGTATCTTTAAAGGATTACCGAACCCGACACCGCCAGTATAAAACCGATAATGGTTCGCGGTTAATGCATGCTTCGCATCCGTTAATTCCCACCTGGGACGACCACGAATCAGCCAACAATCCGTATATGCATGGGGCGCAGAATCATCAGGTAGGTGAAGGCGAGTGGGCTAACCGCAGAGCGGCCTCCATTCAGGCTTATTACGAGTGGATGCCTTTACGGGAACCGGCTAAACAGGCTGAGAAAGCGCAGCTCTGGCGGCATTTCGAATTTGGCAATCTGGCCACGCTGACAACCTTAGAAACCCGCCATACCGGTCGCAGTCAGCAAATCGATTATGCTCAACACCTGCCACAGATAAACTCAGAACACACGCTACGGCATTTTATTGAGTCGGTGCTGGGCAACCCCGGGCGCTCTATGCTAAGCGTAGCAATGGAGAATTTTGTTAACCAAAAACTGGCCGAGTCTGTTGCCAAGGGAACCAAATGGCGACTGATCGGCAACCAGATCCCTATGGTCCGAACCAATGTACCGGACGCCAGGGATTTAACCCTGCCCAAAGCGCTTGCTGATAATAGCGCGATTGCCCAACACTTTGGCTATTTTATGGCGCTGGGTAAATATAACTTACCTATTTATCTGGATACCTGGGATGGCTATCCGGTGGCCAGAGAGAAGTTTTATCAGCTCTGTCAGTCGGCGAACGCCACCGATTTAATTGTGTTAACCGGTGATAGCCACGCCTTCTGGGCAAATCAGTTATTTGCCGGTGATGGCGATGCCATGGGAGTGGAACTGGGTACAGCCGGCATTACCTCGCCGGGCGACTTTGAAACCTTTGGGCCGGCACTGGCCGGGGAGTTTGATCAACGGGTAACACAGCACAACCGCGAAATTCTGTGGACCGACTGTCAGCATCGCGGTTATGTGAAACTTGAGCTTGCTCCGAACACCGCAATGGCCAGTTTTATTGGCATATCGAACATTACCAGTGAACACTACAGCGCGAAAACGTTGCGCCGGTATAAGATAACCAAAGGCGGCTCTTCGCTGGCTATTGAGCCGTCTTAAATCCGGCGATCGCCCACGGGAGCACACATTCAGGACACCGTTGGGCGCTCGCAAAAGGCAGTGGCACAGTCGGTTTTTAACTCGGGGAACCGAGAGCCTTTGGGCGCAATCCGTTTGGTCTGATTCTGTTAGCTTATGTAAAGTTTTGCAAAGTTCTAAACGTTTCTGTAGCGGTTTAGTCAGATGAGCAATTGATTTTATCCCTGACTTCAAAGGCTCTTAAGAATGACTAACCAAACCTCCAGAACTTTCACCATAACGGTGTTGTTGCGATTATTTTTACTTGTTTGCGCGCTGTCAGTAACAGCCTGTGGCAGTAGCAGCGACGATATAGTCGACGAGACTGCCGCAAGTTCATCAGATGATAGCAGTGATGACAGTAGCGATGATGACAGTGACGACGATGATAGCGATTCTGACGACGATACTTCTGCTGACGAAAGTGATGATGATAGCTCAACAGAAGATACCAGTTGTGAAGAAAGTGGTGAAATGGCTGAGCTGGTGTGTTCGGCAAACGCCTTTATGGACACGCTGTCTGCTGATCAACAAGCTGGTTTGGTTTATGAATTCACCGACAGTACGGCCAAAACCACCTGGTCTAACTTGCCTTCGGTCAGTCGAAATGGTCTGGCAATGGGGGATTTGACGTCATCGCAACAAGAAGCTGCATTGGAAGTGTTGCAAGTTGCGTTGACAGAGCAAGGTATGCAGGATCTGGAGGGCTTACTGGCGGCCGATGATTATCTGGTTGAAATTGGCGCAGGTAGCAATCAGTATGGTTCAGCTCATTACTACCTGGCTTTTATCGGTGAGCCGTCTACAACCGAAAACTGGATGCTGCAGTTTGGCGGGCATCATATGGCATTTAACATTACTTATATGGCCGGTGTGGGTTACCCGGTACCGATGCATGAAGGGACCGAACCCAAAGGCAGCTTTGAAATAAATTCGACAACTTATGCGCCTCTGGCCGATGAGGGGAATGCATTAGTAGCCATGTTTAACAGCTTAACGGCCGATGAATTAAGCAATGCTTTTTTATATGACGAATACTATTCTGATGTATTGGTTGGCCCGGACAACGGCAATGGTACTTACCCTTCGTCCTATCCTTATGGGAGTAACCGCACCGGTGTGCTGGTATCCGAGTTGACTGAAGAGCAACAGGCTTATGTCATTGCAGCTATCGAAACCTGGGTAAACGATTATCCGGCCAATGTAGCCGAGCACCTGTTGGCCGACTATACCTCTGAGGCGGCCCTTGAAGATACCTATATTGCCTGGGCGGGCGATGAATCTACCGGTGTCGACGTTGATGTTTCGGGCACCTACATGAGAATTGATGGTCCCCGGTTATGGATTGAAGTCGTTTGTCAAAACGGCATTATTGTTCGTAACCAAACTCACTACCATACGGTTTTCCGAGACAAAACCTATGATTATGGGAATAGTCTGTGATGATTAACTGGCGTCTTGCTATCGTCATTATCGTATGGCTGGTAGCGGGGCGGGCGGCGGCCCACCCCGCCAGCCAGAGCCGCTTGTATCTGTCTGTAGATCAGCAGCAGGTGGGGGTTACACTCCACCTCCCTGCAGACCAGTTAGAGAAAGCCCTGCCAGACGTTAAAACCTGGCAAACACTTAAGCATTTTGAGCGGGAGAAGTTTGAACTCTATCTCGCTGATCACCTGCAATTGTTTTCGGCTGGCCGGGCGCTTAAATTAACGCTGGGTGACACCTATTTTCGTACCCTCGACGATGAAGTTTTCGTCGCTGCGCAATTAACCCTGGCGATGCCGCCGGGTGAGACGCTATCTTCACTGACTTTGTATAACGATATCATCCAGCATTATGTTATTAATCATCGTACCCTGGTGTTTCTGCGCAATGACATGCCCCTGGGGCACATCGATGCAGAGCCTGTTTTAGTCGATATCCTGCGCTACGGGCACAACCAAATTGATATCCCGCGCGCCAATCACGGGCCATGGCATGGCTTTGTGCGCATCATTTACCATGGCATTCACCATATCCTGGAAGGCAGTGATCATCTGGCCTTTTTATTGTCACTTCTCATGGTCACCGGGCTGCGTGTTCGTCGCCGGACCTGGCAATCGCATCCGGCAACACTAGGAGATGCCTTCAGGCTGGTTACCTCATTTGCTATTGGTCATTCTGTTACGTTGGCTATCAATGCCCTGTTGCCAGTGCCGGATTACCTGTTGTGGGTTGAAGCCGCGGTGGCAGGAAGTGTCCTGCTGGGCGGACTAAACGTGCTCTTTGCGCTTTTTTCCGGACGCGACAATATGCTCGCGATGCTATTTGGCCTGATCCACGGCATGGCATTTGCCAGTGCACTGAGTGTCGACGGTTTACAAATATCGTCGCAGCTTATTGTGCTGTTTGGGTTTAATCTGGGCATCGAAATAATCCAGGGACTATTAGTCCTGATGCTTTTACCGTGTATCAACCTCTGGCGTAAAAGCCGTGCTTTTACAGCTTTGCGATGGGTAACCGGTCTCGTTATTGCTGCTTTTGGTGCGCTGTGGTTAACCCAACGAATCGCTCCAGATTGGATAACTGATGAGCATACGTTTACCCTGACCGCTGGTCACACGTTGGCCGTGGTAGTCGCCGTAATGGCGCTGAGCACAGTGAAATACTGGCGAAATAAACAACGTTGCGAGGAGGCTAATGAACGTTCCCTTAGCCTGACCAGGCTGCCGCTACAATAG
>JAYZXK010000063.1:0-5279 GCA_036141415.1 Pseudomonadota bacterium | reverse complement strand
GCAGTGATAACACGCTAACGATTTCACTTGAGCACCAATCACTCAAATTCAGCAATCAAAACAATGATGCTCCCGGGGCTCCCCCGCCAACCGAACCAGATAGCACTGCGGCTCCCCTGGGCATTGGTCAGGGTCTGTTTCTGTCGCGGCGTATTGTTGAGTTTCATCATGGTGAACTAACTGTGACCGCATCAGCTGGCGATAGCAACAATGACTTCAGCGTTTATATCTCATTGCCTCCGCTTCCTAATCCGCAAGCGCATCGCTAACCCGCTCGCTGACTTCGCCTAAATTAACGACAGAGCTCCTTTCCATAGCCCAGCAAGCCGGTAAGATGAAGAACTATGGTTTATCAGCCTGCTGGCAACATGCCAACAGGTCACAACAGGTAAGGATTGGTTGTATGGATTTAGGACTTAAAGGTAAGCAGGCCATCGTCTGTGCTTCAAGCCGGGGTTTGGGTCGTGCTTGCGCTCAGGCACTAGCGGAAGCTGGAGTGAACCTGGTGATCAACGGATTAAACGCTGAGCGACTGGCTCAGGTAGCCGAAGAAATTGCCATCGCTACCGGGGTAACGGTTACGCCCGTTGCCTGTGACGTGAGCACCGCAGAAGGTCAGGCAAAACTTCTCGCAGCCTGCCCCGCGCCCGATATTCTGGTTAATAACAATGGCGGACCGCCACTCAAAGACTTCCGTGAACTGGACAATGACGCCATGATCGACGGCATCAATATGAACATGCTAACGCCTATTAACCTGGTGCAACAGGTGCTGGATGGCATGGTGAATCGTGGCTTTGGCCGCATCATTAACATTACCTCGATGACGGTAAAAATGCCGGTAGCCGGGCTGGATCTCTCCAGTGGTGCCCGCGCGGGCCTTACAGCCTTTTTAGCCGGTATCGCCCGTACAGTGGCCGACAAAAACGTCACCATCAACAACATTTTACCGGGTTACTTCGCCACCGACCGGTTAGATGGCGTTTTGAATGCAGGTATGGCCCGAACTGGTAACGACAAAGAAACGGTAGCTAAAGAGCTCGCCGCTAAAGTACCGGCCAATCGCTTTGGCGATCCTAAAGAGTTTGGCAATACCTGTGCTTTTCTGGCCAGCCAGTATGGCGGCTATATCACCGGGCAGAACATCCTGCTTGATGGCGGCTTAAATCCCAGCGCGTTTTAAGCTTAAATGTGTAACTGGCCCGGCTCGCCGTTACGGCGAGCCATAATGGCGAGCCAGGCCAGTCACAACCTTGCCTTATTGAATCATTCAACAGACAATTAGGGACTCATTAAAAACTGAAGTTAGCCCGAGTGGTCTTCATCACCACTTATTCTGGCCGCTGGATAACATAGGGTCGATGACTAAACTCATCAGGAGACAGAGTCACCTCGACAGGTTCTGCCTTGCCCATAAACCGGACCTTTACTGTTACCGGTGCCAGCTCGGGCGCAGCAAAGTAAACCGGGCGCGCACTTTGCGCATTATACCCACCGCCAGTAGATACCATTCGGGTACCGAGAATCTCGCCGGTCTGATTGTAAAAGCGAACTTCAGCGCCAGCCTGGGTATAATATCCGTTACTGTCAGTCACCAGAATCGATAACATACGGGCTGTAGCCTCATCATCCAAATGATTGCGGAATACAAAATGGCCTCCGGTATCTCCATAACCATCAGTGACCGAGAGATCTAACGCTCCATCATTATTGTAGTCGACCCATTCAACTCCATGATCACCGGCTGTTACCAGCTCAGGGAAACGCTCATCCACAGTAAAGCCACTTCCGGTATTGTGGTATAACTTACCATAAGGTTCTGAAACCCCATCAACCTTGTGATATCCCACCGCAATTAAGTCTAACAATCCATCATTATCATAATCGCCCCAGGCTGCCGCCACCGTATGATCCGGCTCCTGAACACCCATGGCTTTACCAACTTCAGCAAAGCTATCATCACCATTATTCTGGTATAGCAAGTTTAGTCCGTAGGTCGCCACGTACAAATCCAGATGACCATCATTATTAAAGTCACCAACGGCACAGCCTACACCACCTTCGGCGCGAGAGCGGCCACTTTGATCCATACCCAGCTCTTTGGCGATATCGGTGAATATTCCTTCATCGTTTCTGGCCACTGCATCGGTCTGACCGTTTTGATTAGCCAGGAACAAGTCCAGATCGCCATCGCTATCAATATCAAACCAGCAGGCGCCTACTGTCCAGCGCACGTCATAAATCTTAGATTCAGATCCAGCCGGGATAAACTTACCATCCTGGTTATAAAACAACGCGTTTGCGCCGGCACGGTCAGCAGCATACACATCCAACTGACCATCATTATTCACATCAACCCAGTTGGTTTGCCGACTAATGCGACCGTAATTAGCCAGGCCTGTTTTCACGCCGACTTCTTTGAAACCTTTACCCTGTTCGTTATGCCAGACATAAGAACGGCTGGCAAAAGGGTATTCATTAGAGCCGCCGATAATATCCAGGTAGCCATCATTGTCATAATCGCCCCAGGACACACCGCGAATTTGGTCACCAGAAACGGGTAACCCAAGTTCAGCGCCAACGCTAACGAACATTCCGTTGTCATTGCGATATAATCTGACTTCGCCGCCTTTAATTGAAATCAAGTAATCCAGGTCACCGTCATTATCATAGTCACCCCATGCCTGAGATACCGATCCTTTTTGAGCAAACATTTCGGTTTGTACCGAGCTAAAACTCTGTGTTGTCGCTGCCTGAGCACAGGCAGCGAAAGAGGTCACAACACAGAGACTAATCATTGTCTTTTTCATGTGTTGTTCCTATGGTTGTGTTATCACTTCTTTTGATTCTGCGTTCGCTTCAATCTCGTCGCGTTGCAGCCATAACGTCCGATACTCATCGTTATGCAAAAATTGCAATTGATCTGAATAGTGCTGCGAGTCCTTCTGACGTGAATTACCGTACGCCATCATCCCTTTTGCTTTGATTGGTGTAGAGAATTCAACCATAGAAACCCAGGTCTCACCATGATATGGCTCGCGAATCCCGTCACCATCCGGATCCATCCAGGTGATTACATTAAACGCGCCTAAATTACCGAAACCGCCGTGCCCAGGTAAGTTAACGTCTTCGATAATGAAGCGGTTGATGTCGCCAAAGCGCGGATCAATCCTGCCGTATTTTTCTTTGGTTTTCGCAATAGCTACCCGTAACATATCCACTGCTTCTGCAGCGTCGCTCAGACCAACTGGCGTAGTGATGGGCGCATCCAGAGACCACGGCGTTTTGTAATTATTTTTGCCAAGAAAACGTGGTGGCGGACCGGAGAATTCAGTAGCGAAGGCTTCAAACAGCATACCTGCCCTATTGTCTTCTGCGAATGTGCGGTCCCACTCAGAGAGCAGTTTAACCGCAGCCTGCATATCGGGATCTTCATCACCAGCGGCAGCAGCCAGCAACTCATCCAACATACGATCAGCCATCAGCGCGTAGGTAGATGTTTTGATTTCTTCAAAATCATCAAAGTTTAATTTGTCGCGCTCCACCATCATTTTTACTGCTTGTTGAGCACGGAACGACATAGGTCCTTTCACCGCAACATAATCGGGAAAGTCTTCCGGTTTATACACTGGTGGGTAGGTAGCAACCCAAGGTGGATCATTAGCATTTTGCACAAATCCACTGGGCGGATTAATCACTTTGGGTAACTCGTCATAACTGTGTATTTCATTCCACAGGTATTCAGAAGTATCCCCCGGTACGAGTCCTTTCCAGAACGTCATATCGCCTGTATCACGTTTGGGTAAAATACCGTTATCGAGGTATTCAATGTTACCGGCTTTATCTGCGTAAGTGATGTTAAAGGTAGGTATTTGCAGGCGCTTCATGATGGTCTGAAACTCCTCAAAGTCTTTGGCCTGAAGCATATCGAAGTATTGTTGCAGCATGCCGGGACGATCCAGACCCGCTACGCGCAGAGCGATAACCTCGCCATCATCCCGTTCAAAAACGGCACCGTGAACAGTTTTCCTTACCAGCAGTGATTTTTCAATCGTACTACCATCTTCCTGAAGAACTTTATAGGTTTTGGTTTGTGACTCAAACTCACGCACTTCGCCATCGAACACATAACCTTCATCCTGTAACGTCAGATGATAAGAGGTTGCCCCCAGCATGCCGTTAACGGTATTGGATATCCCCATATTCTGATTAAACGCAAAGCGAATAACGGGTAAACCCACTTGTGTTGCGCCGTACATTTCAAAATCCGGTCCAATCAAATGTGCTTCATAATAGGTAAAGAATCCGGTTACCCAGGGTAAATGAGGGTTTTGTAACAGCAGTGTATTCCCACTTTTGGACTTTTGTGGCATGACAGCATAGGTGTTAGAGCCAGATTTCACCGGTGGCGCGGCATTACCAATCACTCTTCGAGGATTCGCCACATAAATAAAATTCATCAGGCGATGAGCGTGGGTAACCACGTCTACCCCCGTTACCGGCAGGACTTTCAACACCTCGGGATCAATAGTGTCACCATGCTTTCTGGCATAGTCATTAATTCCCTGTGCAAAGGCATCCAGATTTTGTTTAAAGGTATCAGATTGTTGGTCATACCATTGCTTACCTCGCTCAGGTACGTCATTGCCGAGTAACCATTTGTCGGTATCTTCATACTCTGCGCCCCAGTACTCTGCACCGCGGGCACGGGCCTGGCCATATAATCGTAGTACAACATCGCCTTGGCTTTTGGCCTGAGACCAGCCGAAGCCGTAAAATACTGAAGCTGCATCATCACCATAGATATGAGGGACGCCAAATTTGTCCCAGATTATTTCTGTACCGCTTGCTTGTTGAGCTGTTTCTGTCGCCTGAGGTTCAGCCGAACCTGAAGTTGAAGTATCACAGCCAACTAATAACAGACTCAGCAAACTGCCGAGTAATACTAACTTTCTCATGTTGGTCATAATTGAGTTCTTTGTTATTGAGAAGGAGAAAAGCGGAACCTCGCGGCCCCGCTGACGAAGCTCATCCGGTTACCAGGCGTAGGCTGCTCTCAGATACCAGCTGCCACCCGTGAATCCATAGGGTGAATAGGTATCGTAAAAGCCTGTACCAAAGGCATTCATCGAACGTTCTTCTGGATAGGTATTGAAGATATTATTCGCCCCGGCAAACAGTTCAACACCGTTTTCAAACACATAGCCAGCTTCCAAATCAACAATCCATTGAGCATCATTGTCTCGATCCTGTTCTGCTGTGGCGGCAATGACTTTCCA
>JAYZXK010000062.1:0-3825 GCA_036141415.1 Pseudomonadota bacterium | reverse complement strand
AATTCAAATAAATGCGGAACCAGCCACAGCGCACAAAAAGCCTGGGTTGAGCTGACTTTCAACTCGCCATCAAGGGGAGCTTCCTGAATCTGATTTAAACCATCAATCACCTCACCAAAGCCTTTTTGGCAAGCGCTTAGCAACACTTTACCCGGCTCTGTAAGGCGCATTTTTCTGGCCTCACGGTTAAACAGTTTTACATGCAGATTACTCTCTAATTGCCGCATTTGCTGGCTAACCGCCGCCTGAGAAATAAACAGCTCCTCAGCAGCCTTGCTGTAACTCTGGTGCCGGGCTGCCACCTCAAAGCACATTAAATTGTTTAACCAGCGCAGACGTTTATCCATACCAAAATAAAATAAGTTTAACTTATATCTTAGCTTAATTTTAATCGTTGGTGAAGTACAGCAATAAACATAACAATCCTTACTCACAACAACGTTAAGGACAAAAAATGCACTCAATTGAAAAGGTATCACCGGCCAATACTGAACACAAAAACGCTGAAAATACGCTTACAATGAGCAGGTTCTGGCGATTGTTAGGGCTGGTAGGAAATAAGCTAAGCTTATCCCAATGGAGTTACTTAAAGTAGCTGGGAGTCTACAGTGCGACATAGTTAAGGCAAAAATCACGAAATAGTGTTTTTGACAAACAAAAAGCCCTGGCGTTGAAGTGAGCAAGGGCTTTGCGTTTCGGTTAATACCTGAATCGAAATACTATCAGACCGCTAATCACAAGAGGGATGGCAAATAACCAGAACAAGTCATACATCCCCCAGGATGAACTCACCAAATATCCCACAAGAATAGGTGAAATAATAGCTCCAACTCTCCCTAAACCAGCGGCCCAGCCAATCCCCGTTGCTCTTACTTTAGCCGGATAAACTCGGGAAGCCATGGCATACATTGCCACGAAAGCGCCTTGCAGGAGGAAACCAATGATAAAGATTAGCATATTCAGAACTGAAATAGCCTGCGGCTCTGCAATTGCTACATAGAATAAAAACACCGCAGCACCGAGAAAATACAAACTTACTGGCTTAGCCATTTTTACTCTGGTAGTAATAAAACCCAGAATAACAATGCCCAGTACTGCCCCCAAATTAAATAATGTTAATGCAGCAATACCCTCTGCTCGATTGTAGCCACTGTTTACAAACAAGGTAGGGATCCAGGACATTAAAAAATACATCGATAGGAACCCCATAAAATAAATAATCCAAACCCCAATTGTTTCCAGTTTCAATGATTCAGCGAACAGGCTTTTAACCGAGACTTTCTCAGCCTGATGTTCATCCGCCCACTCTTCCATTGCAATTGGCAGGCATTTTAATTTCTGTAACACCGCGTTGATCTGATTAACTCGGACTTCTGGTTTACCTGATTGTGCAGCAATAAACTCTACTGACTCCGGCAAGAAAATGTAAATCAACAGGGTCATCAGTAATGTAAAAATACCGCCATAAACAAATACCATTTCCCATCCGGAATTAGCCATTATCCAGGCAGAAACCGGCCCGACTATCGTCGCGCCTGAGGCATAACCCATTATGACCAGGCTCACCACTAAATTCCTGATTTTCTCCGGTGCAAATTCAGCGGCAACTGTCGCTGAATTTGCAAAGATAATACCAATTCCCAAACCAGATACCGCTCTGACAATGATCATAAGTTCCACAAAGGGAGGAATGAACCCTGTCACAATCATTGATAAACCAATACTGGAAGTCGCAAATAATAGCGTTTTACGACGGCCAACTTTATCGGCAAAAGGAGCCAGGTACATGGCACCCAGCGTCATACCAATTAGTGCTGCACTTAAAATATACCCTTTTTCAGTCGCCGTAATTCCCCAGTCTGCAGTGACCGCAGGCATAGTTACTGCCATGGCAACCACATCAAATCCATCGACGACATTCAACAAAAAAGCAATTAAAAAGATGATAATCTGGATACCTGATACCGGTGATTTATCTATTTGTTGTCGAACTGATTCAAGAATACTACGGCTCATTTTATTCTAATCCTGCATTGAAAGAGCCCTGCTATTTTCATGCTGAAAAAGAAAGACTTCTGTTAATTAATTTTGCTGTTTGCGGTTGAAAATACTTACCCTTGAAACTTTAAATGACAAGTCTTCAATGATAGCTATAAGCCTTTCACCGGCTCGATTGAATATACCGATACACCATTCCAGGCCTCCCGATATTGCATATCAGGATCTACCACAACGCGATCTTCACTATTAAAAAGACAAACATTTCGATGTACTTTGGAATATTCCGGCCAACAATCCAAAGGCTTACTATGAGTCACAAAATGTGCCCAATGTGTTTGCATGCGTTGAGCTAACTCTTTTCGTTTACCAATATTAAACCCGCCCCTCAACATCAAACCCTGCAGCCCTCTTAGCGGCCATAAAAATGCCAGTTCTACAGCATGAGTCGGCCCTACAAGCGGGTTTTCAAAATCAAAACGGTAAAACCAGGTTGGGCTGGACTCAGAATGTTTCTCCGCAAAATTTAGCGTCGGCATACCGAAGGTAAGATGAGAACCAAACAATCGTGTCCCTTGCGTATCATTGTCGTATGCATTATTAATCTTAGTTGCCGTCGAACTGTCCAGTTGGTTGTAACTGACCCGATATAAGTCATCTCTTTCAACCGGCAGTATTGGTGTGTCTTTAAATTTCTCGAACAGGCGTATTTCTTCTTTATTATAGCCAGCCAAAAGAGGAACATTGTTGGACTTTGCTGCCATCGCTTTAGGTAGAGATGCAGGTAACATATCGTCATCAAACCAGGGAGATGCAGCCAGACTGCCCAACACTTTTTTGTGCACAAGTTTCTGCGCACGTAACAACTCATTAATGTTCAACGACTTTAATTCTTCAAGGGTCGAAACATTGAGTTCTTCCAGATAATAGCGGGCGACAAGCTTTGAACGTTCTCGATCGTGAACTAAACTGAGCGCGCCGCTTTCCATTATTGCGCCCTGAAACAAAGACCAGGTAGCCGGGTTTTTCATGTGCAACGACACAGACAGTGAACCGGCAGACTCACCGGCCAGGGTAATCCGCTCAGGATCGCCCCCAAAGGCAGCGATGTTGTTCTTTACCCATTCAAAAGCGGCAATCTGATCCCTCAGACCTAAGTTTGAAGGTACCTCGCCTTCTGCTAATACCTCGCCAAAATTGACAAAACCTAAAATACCCAACCGATAATTGATGGTGACAACAATAATGTCGTGCTGTGCGGCATATTTATAGCCTTCGTAGCTGTTGCTGGCACCGGCCATGAAAGCCCCGCCATGAATCCATATCATCACCGGCTTCGGCGGTTTTGATTGCGCTTCCTTAGGTGCCCATATATTCAGTCGCAGGCAGTCTTCAGCCACCGCTGGTCCGTCGATTTTGTCGGCTTTAGCCATGGTGCCAAAAAATTGCGGACACATAGGACCGTAACGCAAAGCATCCTTTACCCCTTCCCAGGCATCAGGCTGTTCAGGTAAGCCAAATCGTGCCGCTTTGGCATAAGGAATACCCAGCCAGCAGCGGGCTCCGTGATCCACTTTTCCTTTAACAACACCGGAAATAGTCTTTATTAATAATGACATAGCAATATTACCTTAAAGGCTTACAAAGCAGTATAAATACGTAAAAGACAAAAGCGCCTGTCAAGGCGCTAAGTAGCAGAGCCGCTTATTAATGGCAGTGGTAACAGTCACGTTTTGTGACAACACCCTGCCCCGGATAAACCCCTTTTTGCGGGTAGGGGCAAACCCGCATACTGAAACAACCAAACGCGGAGCTAAGTTAAATACG
>JAYZXK010000061.1:0-9222 GCA_036141415.1 Pseudomonadota bacterium | reverse complement strand
ATACAGCCACTGACTGAACGAGGAAAACGAAAAGTACGCCAACTCGCTTCCTTCACCAAACACGATGCGGGTGATTACCGAGCCACAGGCCGCGGCCAGCATTACCGGTACAAAAACGTGGATTTTATACTCTCTTAATACCACTTCCATCACGAAAATCACCGCCGCAAAGGGCGTATTAAAAGAGGCTGATATACCCGCCGCAATGCCACAGCCAGCCAGGGTTCGAATACTGTTTTGAGGCAGCTTAAGGGCCTGACCAAACAAGCTGCTGCCAGCCGCGCCGAGATGAACGGATGGCCCTTCACGGCCAACTACAAATCCGCCGGCCAGTGCCAGCATACCGCCAAAAAACTGATTAACGGTAGTGCGCCACGGGATATGACCGTAGTGTTGTTTTACGCGGTGAATAACAAAAGGAATACCCAGCCGGTAGTGCTTAAAGCCAGTCAGATAAGCAATTAGCAGAATTATAATAACGGCTGAAATGGGCATTACTACCCACACCCATTTCGCGCTCAATCCCCACTGTTGTAACAGACCAACACCAGAGCTTTGTAACCAGTCGATGCCTAAACGAAAAAGCACAATCAGCAGCGCGGACGTAACACCGGCGATGATCCCAAGCAAGCATACCTGAACGGAGGTGCGGGGGTGAGCCAGTTCTTGTCGCAGTGCGCGCAATTGCATAAATAAGGAACGCCGGTGAGGAATAGCTAAATAGTATCACAAGTAGTTGGTTTGCAAAGTAATGGTCTGCCAATGGTGGGCATAAACCGAGGAATATTTGAATAATTGCGGTAAAACGGGCAAAGTTCGGTTTTTAATTCCACAGTGATTGCCATGCACTTATCTGAAATACCTCAGAAGCTGGGTCAGACCCGCACCGTTCTGCTGTTAGGCGCCAGTCTGCTGGCCATGCTGGTGTTTGGGATGTTTCTGGCTAACGTCGGGCGAGGCCAGTTAGTGGATGAAACCCGGCAACTACAACGCTCTGTCAGCAACCTGCAAACAGAGAATGAACAGCTCCAGACCCAGGCTAATCAGCTGGATGTAAAGCTGGAACTGGCCGAAATGCGCGCCGAGCAGCTCAAGCAGGAAGTGGTGCGTCTGGAAGAAGTAGTGTTTAATCTGCAAAAGGATAAGGCATTTTATCAGCATGTGGTAGCGCCCGAAACCACTCAGGACGGCTTTTTTATTGATGGCCTGGAACTCTTTGAGACCACAACCGACGGTTATTTTAAAGCGACCATGGTGTTATTGCAGCAACGCGCTGTCAGCGCTATTGTTCGGGGCGATCTTAAAGTCTCGGTTACCGGCATTCAAAATGGTAAACATCGCATTCTTACCTCTGATGACCATGCGATTTTGCCAGAGGGCAATGTGACTTACGGGTTTAAATATTTCCAGCCAGTCACCCTGTACCTGCAATTACCAGACAACTTCGCGCCTGAAAGCATCGAGTTTACTACCACGGTTTATCAGTATAAGCGGCGCCGGGGTGACTACCAGCGCAGTTACAACTGGCAGGAAATACTGGTAGACGACCAATAATACACCCCCCTCTTCGGTCAGGGAAGTTACATCCAGCCGGGCTTTTTCACCTCGACTTCATACAACACCCTTTCAATCAGCGGTGCGGCGAAATCGGTGGCAACAAAAGGCACTTTGACTCTGCCACTGGCCAGCACAAAGCCTAAGGTGCTGAGCCGCCGACGGCGCATAAACAGACTCTGTCTGACCTCAACCTGTTGCACTTTAGCCAGCGGGAAACACCAGTAATCGATGCCAATAATGCCTTTGCGAACATAAATGTAGGTAGCATCGTTGGCAATTCCCCAGCGCTGCCAGTGAAGGTAAGTCAGCGTGACCATAACACCTAGTATCAGCAGGGTTGGCAATGCGCCTGTGGCGCCAAGTACCTTGAAGCTGACAAAGCCTGCCAGCGCTGTAAGGGGCAGGATCCACAGCATCAACTGGCGCCAGAAGTAGCGTTTGTGGATCGGCTCAAAGTTCATGTGCCGGGCCTGCTGCGCCGAAAAGACGTTGCTGGTAAGCTCATCCGATTCGGCAACGGTCACTGAGGGCACCAGCAGTTTATGGGTTGCCTTAAGTTCGTTGGGGTTGGTCCGGCCGGTGACATTTTGTTCAAAATAAAGGTTTACCCGGCCGAGTAGCCGATCGAGCCAGTCTTGTTGCTGGCGGGCTATCTGTACCCGCGAGCGTTTCATACTGACTTCCTGACGATTCAGCAGACCACTGTTGCGAATATATTTATCCCCTTGCCGGGTGAGCCGGTAGCCATAAAACATCAGCACACTGCCCCCTATGGAAAAGAGCGCCATCAGGATTAACAGGACAATGGCAATCAGGACGCTCATTACCCCTACATACCATAACGCCACCACCTGCTCGCCAAGCCAGGCTTCGGCCTGCGGGCGCAGGGCATTCATCTGGCGAAAAATAAACCCGGAGATTTGTTCATAAAAAGGCGCCAGGGTGCCCAGCACAATCCACACCCGGTTATTGGTAATACCATGCAAAATAAGGTCGCGAATGGAGCGTTCGTTAAGCAGCTCTTCGTCGGTGGTAGTTGAGGCCGCTGAGTCTTCTGTAGTGGTTGCGGACTGTTGGCGATGCGCGCGCATGACCGTATCTTTAACAAACTGCGCATACGCTGAGCTAACCCCGGCAAACCGGGCTTCCTGTTTAGCGGAGCCGGCGGTATCCAGGGTAACTATGAGTAAATCATTAAAGCGAAAATAAAAGGGCTGATCGAACTTCACATTTTGAATGCGCTCATAGGGTAAATCGGTGAAGGTTCGGTCGAGAACACCGGAGCGGATGGCTATACCTTTATCCGTTACCGTAAACTGAAAGAAGTAATACTTGAGCACCGACGAAATAGCCCAGCCCGCACCCATTGCCAGTAGCAACAGGGGAAAGTACTCAGAATCAATCAGTTTATGACCGCCCACCACGTAGGCAGGAATAACGTAGATGGCAAAGCTAACCGACTGCCTTAACTGTAAAAACAAGAAATGCAAAACCGACCAGGGCGACAACCGCTGCCAATGTGATGATGTTGTTTGTACAGACTCTGTTGAGGTTGTCACGACTAATCCCGGGTGAGGTCTGAATGGTTTAACACAAACTGGCGCATTTTCTCGGCCGTCTCTTCGGCTAGTCCCGGAATCGCCAGCGTATAGTCGCTGCCACCGGCAGAATAGACCTTCAGTGTTGCCAATCCCGCCAGACGCTCCAGTGGCCCGCGTTGAATATCAATATGCTGGATCCGTAGCATGGGCTGACAGATGACCTTTTTAAAGAACAGTCCTTTAAACAACACGATGTCCTGCTCTCGCAGGGTGTAATAAATCAGCCGGTCGGCAAAATAGTGGTAAGTAAATATCAGGCCACCAAGCAGGGCAGTGATCGCACCAGCAACGCCTATGGAATATTCCAGTTTTACCGGCAGTGTAAACCAGGGCTGGTAAGCCACAACCAGCAATACCGTAAACACCAGCAGCGAAAAAGCCGCCGTCACTGCCAGGTTCAACTTACGGTAGCCGGGCGAGATTGGTTCGCTTGGCATATCGCCCAGACAGGGCAGCTCCTGTGAACAAAGCGGATGATTAGTGACTGACGGATGTTCCATAGTAGTAACGTTACTTAACCGGGATTGACGTAGTTCTACTATACCACCGCCAAAAAGCGGTGAAATATCCGTGTCGGGTTAAATTGTTACGGAGTTTGTCGTAGGGCGTTGCGGCTGGCTTCAAACGGCGCCGGGTAGTCGATTTCGCCGAGGATAGCCTCGCCGGGCAGACAGTTTGAGTCCACATGTTGCAGCAGATCCTGACGCACTTCGCAAAACAGCACATCCAGCGCAAAACGATTATTGCCGTATAACCCGCGATGCATCATAGACGCATCGAAAATCAGCAAATCGCCGGCGTTCAATGGTAATTGCTGCCCACGGGGTAAATCGTGATAGGACTCACGGCCATTGCGGGCCAAACGGACGTCGAGTTCTTCCGGACTGTCCCATTGGTTGTGCGAACCGGGAATAAGCTCAATCCCCGGTTCATCATACAGCGCTAAGCGGTAATGCAATACACGGGGAGAGCCAAGCTGAGCCTGTTCCTCCTCGGGCGAGTAAAGGTACTGGGTGTCCCTATGCCAGTAATTTTTCTGCTGCGGGTTATGCGGGTCGAAAAATAACTGGGTATTCATAAATGCGGCACCATCAGGCAGCAAAGGCTTTACCATTGACGCCATTCTGGCAGAACCAATAATGCTGAACATAGCTTGCCGGTCTTCGTATGACATGCGCTCGGCATGAGTAAGGTAAGCTGAGTTAATGGCCCGTTGCCGGTAAAAGTTTTGATTTTCCTCCAGCCATTGCTGGTGAAAACAAGCGGTGATCCGGCGCAGTGCTACCAGCTCTTGATGGGTTAGAAAAGCGCCTTGGTAAACATAGCCAGAGTATTCAAACTGTGAGGCAATATCTGCACTGGCCAAGGTGAACTCTCCTTTCTGCACGCTGGATTTGATGCTGGACTGTCAAATTTAGTCGTAAACCCACCGACAGTAAACTCCACACTGTCATAATACGTATAGAGTGCAAAGTAGATTCTGCTCGGCGGCAGGCAGAACAAGGCTGACAATAGTTGATGTATTTACTCAGGTATTAGATAATAGCACGATTGATTGCCGAGTGTGATCGGCCCAGGATTGAGGTGAATATGTCAGTAGAAATGGCGTTACCCATTGATTTTTCAGACGCGGCAGCATTGAAAGTTCGCGAATTGGTGGAAGAAGAAGAAAATCCGAACCTGAAACTGCGGGTCTATGTTACCGGCGGCGGTTGTTCGGGATTTCAGTACGGTTTTACTTTCGACGAGAAAGTGAATGAAGGCGATATGGCCATCGAAAAGAACGAGGTCACACTGGTGGTAGACCCAATGAGTCTGCAGTATCTGGTGGGCGGCACGGTTGATTACGTGGATGGCCTGGAGGGCTCACGGTTTCTGGTGAATAATCCGAATGCCACCACCACTTGCGGTTGCGGGGCCAGCTTCAGCGTTTAATTGCCGTTAGAAATATCAGAGCAGCCTCAGGGCTGCTTTTTACTTTAGGGCTTCTTCTAATTTTAGTGTACAGGGAAAAATTCTATGAAACTTTATGGTTCTACCACGTCCCCCTATGTTCGTCGAATTCGCTTATTTTTATCCGGTAAAGACTATGAGTTTATCAATATGGATATTTTTGCCGGGCCGGGGCGCGAACTGCTGAAAGCTAAGAATCCGGCCCTTAAAGTACCCATGCTGGAAGATGGCGAGCTAATTATCTATGACTCCAGAGTGGTGTTTCGTTATCTGAGCGAAAAGTTCGCCCTTGCGCCCTTAAGCTGGCCGGAAGAAAATCGTCTGACCCTGATTGATGCGGCCAACGATACGTTTGTGCAGTTGATGATGCTTAAGCGTTCCGACATTGCCAACCAGCCGGATAAGCTGTTTTTCAGGCTCAATAACGAACGCGTTGAAACCTTACTGACCACGCTTAATGCTGAAGTAGAGGCAGGGCATTTCTCACAATGGGATTATCCGGCAATCTGCTTATTCTGTTTATTAGACTGGGTAAGCTTCAGAGAATTAGCCAGCTTCGATGCTTACCCGGCGCTACTGGCCTTCTGGCAACAGCAGCACGCACAGGCTGATATCGCGTCAACAGATCCGCGGGTTTAATACCCCCGGTCGAAGTCAAAAACGTAGATGAGCGGGGCGTTTTCAAGAAATCTTATAAGGTTGTTTTTAAATATTACCGCCACGTCCTGCTCTCTTGAAATAGCCGCCGTATGCTGGGTGATATAAGCATTGGGCAATGTCCAGTAGGGATGATCGTCGGCTAAAGGTTCATCCACAAATACGTCGAGTACCGCTGCGCGCAGTTGCTGTGTGGAAAGTGCCTGGATCAGGGCGGTATCATCAACCACAACACCTCTACCGGCGTTTATCAGAATACTGTGCGGCGCCATGGCGGCTAAAAATTCTGCATCGATGAAATGACGGGTAGCGGGTGTGTCGGGCAGCAGGCTCAGCACAAAGTCACAGGCGGCGGCAAATTCCAGTTTGTAATCGGGCGTAAACACCTGCGTGTAGTCGGCTGTGGCGCTGCCATGGCGATTAAGCCCCACCACTTTCATATCAAATACCGTTGCCACATCCACCAGGCTCGCGGCAATGTCACCGGCCCCGGCGATGCCCAGTGTTTTTCCTGTCAGCGCACCGAAGCCCGGCGGCTGCCATTTATTCGTCGGTGCCTGTCCCGCCAGGGCAAAGCCTTCAATATTGCGCGCAAAATACAATAAATAGGAAAACACGTATTCGCGCATTTGCTGATCGAATATCCCCTTTACTCCGGTAAGCTGATAGTCCCGCTTGCCCGCGCGCAATAACGGCGCATTACCGGCAAAGGTGGATTGCAACCAGCATAATTGCGGGCATTGGTTAACGACCTGTGCCAGCAAATCGGGATCGCCCAGCGCCAGCTGGACCTGTTGGCAATCAAAGTGTTCAGGGTTATCGGTAGCAACCGACAAGCGAACGTTGTCTGGCAATAGCGGTGCAAGAAGCTCTGAGTAAACCTGGTAGTCGCGGCTTAAGATGCTGAACTGCCAGGTGGCAGATGACGTAGAAGTGGTCATAAGTAAAGAAAAGTTTCCTTTTTGTGATTTTTATGTGAATTTTGTTCCTTAATTTTGTATTAAATCCGAATTATATTCAGCTTAAAGCAAAAAGGAACTCATATGAAATCAAATCAATCGTTATCCGTGGAGACCTGTCGTCCCCTGTCGCCCCGTCGCCATACCAGCGACGCTAACTCGGTAGAGCAACTGGTAGAAGAGCAACTGGCGCATTTTAATATTCGCCCTGACACCGCTTATGGCCAGGCGCTGGCTGATACGGCACGACATCTGTATGGTGCGCAGCAAGGTGTCCAGCAACTCTGGCAGGTTACACGAGACACCCTGGAAAGGTTAGATCAAACCGACAAGCTGAGCTATTTCAATGCTAAAAAGTTCTTATCGTTTCAGATAGCCAAAGTACTCGATACTCTGCAAAAACCCTTTCGGCAAACCTGGCAGAGTCTGAATAAATCCGCACCGCAACACTACCCGATTTTTGACAATGTGCCGGCGTTGTTTTCGGCGACACCTGCGGTAGTGAAAACCGCAACCTACGTCTATGCTTGCACGGAATGGATAGAAGACGCCTTTGAAGGTAAAGAATCAACGCATCAGATCTATAGCCGGTTAATGAATCCAACCAATATTTCACTGGCCAATGCCATTGTCGATCTGGAGGCCGGTGATCAGGCAGGCGCTTATCTGGCCTGGAACTTTAACTCCGGTATGGCGGCTATCGATGCGCTGCTATCAAACGTACTAAGCCACGGTGATATTCTGATTGTGTCGCGTAATGTGTATGGTGGCGTGTATCAGTTGCTACATGATTTCTTCGCCCGCGAGAACCGCTTAAACGTGACACTGGCCTGGTTCGACGGCTATTCAGCAGAGGAATTTGCCGAACATCTGGCCCATGTTCAACAGCAGTATGCCGATAAGCTGGCAGCCGGTAGCCGTTTGCATGTGTACATTGAATCGCCCTGCAACCCTCATGGTCTGGTGTTGGATGTACCGGGTATCTGCAAACTGGCCCATGCGCAGCAGCTGCTGGTAATGCTCGATTCCACGCTGGCTACACCAGTGCTACATAAGCCCCTGCAACATGCCGATAAACAATGCCGGCCGGACTATGTAGTGCATAGTTATACCAAGGATATTTGCGGTACCGGCACCACTACAGCAGGCGTGGTCATAGGCGAAAATCACCGTATGTTTCAACCGAAAGGCACCAGCTGTGAGGGCGTCGACTGGTCACAAACCCTGTTCTGGGACGTGTATTACATTAAGGGCGCATTCCTTGATTCAGAGAAGGCCTTTGACGTGCTGACCGGCATGAAAACGCTGACTCAACGGATGCTAACCAAGGTGATTAATACTCAGGTATTTACCCATTTCCTCGACTCCCATCCGCATATTAAAGTAAACAGCCATGCCCTGAGTCACCACGACAATGCCGGCCTGCGCGAACAGCAACACAGCCATGGCTGGCCTTGTGCGCTGTTTACCGCTGAGCTCGATCTGCCAGAACTCGACCGGGTGCAATTTGCGCGCTTCTTTGATTCGCTGGAGCCTGCTTTCGGCCATCAGATAAGCATCGGTCAGACCAACACGCTGATCCTGTGCCCGGCGCTAACCTCTCATTCTGAGATGAGTCGGGCTGAGCAGCAAAAGGCCGGTATTGCGTTAACTACCATGCGTATTGCTATGGGCTGTGACTGTGTTAAATCACTCATCGCGCATTTCGTGTTAGCGCTAAAGCAGGCGATCGATCCAATTCATCCCGGGTTTAGTGGCGGCTTTATGGCACCAGCGAGACTGGACGAATTACACCAGCGCGTGGCGGCAGAGGTCCACGCTCAATATTACGGCTCGCAACCGACTCTGGTGGAAATGCTGAAGTAATTGAGTTAAAAAAGAAAACGGGGTATCTGCAGATACCCCATTGATACTTAATTGCCAGGTTATACGAGCTTTTTATAAGAGTTTTTCGGCCTGGTCGATACCAGTAGCTGCTTCGTAGTCTGAATAATCGCTATAGCCCTCGCTACCACCACCGTACCAGTGACTCGGATCATCGAATGACTCAAGCGGATAATCCTTAGCAAACCTGACGGGTAAATCAGGGTTAGTGATCCAGGGGCGGCCAAAGGCAATCATATCGGCGTCGCCGCTGCTGATGCGTTGCTCGGCGGTGTCTTTATCGTAGCCACAGTTCCCTATCAGTAATCCTTTATAAACATGACGAAACTCCTGCAGGGTCATCGCTTCGCCGCGCTCATGAAAACCAAACGCCAGGCCGTCCATCACATGCAGATAGCCAATCCCCAATTGATTGAGCTTATCTGCCACAAACATATAGGTTTCTTTGTAGTCGTCGGCGCCCATATCGTTAAACACGCCGTTAGGGGATAAGCGCACGCCAACCTGTTCGGCAGGCCAGACTTCAAGAACCACCTGCATGACTTCAGCTAAGAAGCGGTAACGATTTTCCAGGCTGCCGCCATAGTCGTCATCGCGCTGATTACTGCGGC
>JAYZXK010000060.1:0-4079 GCA_036141415.1 Pseudomonadota bacterium | reverse complement strand
TGTAGGAACCCGAATAGCGTTACCGGTAAGTTTGCCGGCCAGTTTTGGATACGCCTTGGCAACGGCCTTGGCGGCTCCGGTTTCGGTAATCACCATGTTCAGTGGTGCACTACGGCCGCGGCGCTCGCCTTTATGATAGTTATCAATCAGGTTCTGGTCGTTGGTGTAAGAGTGCACCGTTTCTACATGACCATTTACTATCCCGTATTCTTCATCCAGTGCTTTAAGAACCGGTGTGATAGCGTTGGTGGTACAACTTGCCGCCGACACAATCGTATCAGACTCAGTAATGTCGCTGTTATTCACGCCGTACACGATATTCTTGATATCGCCCTTACCAGGCGCGGTAAGCAGGGCTTTAGCGGTGCCTTTGGCTTTAAGGTGCAGGCCGAGCCCATCGCGGTCACGCCAGATACCGGTGTTATCAATGACCAACGCATTGTTAATGCCATAGGCGGTGTAATCAATTTCGTCCGGGCTGTTGGCGTAAATCACCTGAATATAAGAGCCGTTGGCTTTCAGGGCATTACGCTCGTGATCGATAGTAATGCTGCCGTTAAACGGCCCATGCACAGAGTCGCGACGTAGCAGGCTGGCACGTTTTTCCAGATCGCCGTCACGACCGCCACGTACGACAATGGCGCGCAGGCGCAGTTTATTGTTTTGTCCCTGACGCTCAATCATTAAGCGGGCCAGTAAACGGCCAATACGGCCGAAACCATACAGCACAACGTCCTGCGGTTCATGATCATCTGATTTATCGACCACATCAGCTAACTTATCCTTCAGATATGCGTTCAGGTCGGTTTTGTCGACGGCACTGCCATAATGAAAATCGAAAGCCAGTTTACCAATGTCAATCTGGGCTGGTGCCAGTTGCATGGAGTTGATGGCTTCTAAAATAGGATAGCTCTCGCGCAGGCGTAATTTAATGCCTTCGTGCAGACGGACTTTACGATGAGCTTTGATTACATCAATCGCACTGGCGTTTAACAGCGTGCGACCGTACACAGAGATTTCGATAGACTTGTTACGGTATAATTTACCGATAATCGGTAACATCATTTCTGCGTATTCCTGGCGCTCCTGCCAGCTGGATTGCAATTCTTGCTCAAAGGGTTGGTTCATACTAGTGCCTTCATCAAATAAATCATGTATAAAATTGACGATGTGTACAGGAATATGTGGTTGTACGTCAGAACACTCTCACCGCTTATTCCCGTCGGCAGGTATTCTAAATAATCAAAGAGGTAACTCCAAATTGTTGAAAAGTTTCAGAAAATCAATAAAAACAATAAAGCAGAGGGGTTTATTAAGTAATTTTTCCACACTTTTGAGAGGTGTTGTTTATCTTACTTCTGCCCTGTTTATCAGCGCTTGTGCTGATTTATTTGCGCCGAGCATTAAAACTATTTGTGAGGATTACCCGCATTTTTGTGCCGATTTAAATACTGATGGCTGGTGCCGGGCCGAGCGTTCAGAAATTATCCGTCACCGCTATAACTTTAAAGATGATGACAGTGACCGGCCCAAGTACGCACTCTTGGTTAACTACGAAAACTACGAGTCCTGCATCGCCAAAGCATCGCAAATCGAATACATCAAATACCGCGATAAGGAATTTGCCCGAAAAGAAGCCACGGTTTCCATCAATAAAGCGTTAAAGCAACTGCAATGGCAAACCAAGAACTCACCAGACCCATATATCTCCTATTATCAATGGTCTAGATTTGGCTACGAAGATGCCAGAGGGCGTTTTGTAGCGGCGGCTAAGCAAGGTGTGTTCAGTGAGCCGAAGTATTATATCGACCTGGCCAGTATTCTGATTGCCGACGATCCGCTGGCGGCCCGCGATGCCCTGTTTATGGCGCTGAGTCAGTATGGCAACGTAGAGCAGGAAATTGACGGGCATATCACCAGTATGCTGATGACGCTGTCGATGGACATTGAAAATTACCGTATGGCGTATGTCTGGACCAAAGTTACCAATCATTTTGCCGACAGTATCGATAACAGCCAACTGGTGGCTTTAAGCAGCCAGTACAGCTTGCCGGTAGACATCCTCGACCGGCTTGCCGACGATATAACCGGCGCTATCGAGTCGCGGGAATTTGATGCCCATGCGCTGAAAATTGATCGTCTGTGATAGAAATTTTGAAAGTTAATTACAGAAAAAAACTTAAATTTTTTTCAAATAATGGTTATTGCGCTACGAAATAACGGGGAATATTTTCAGGAGGCAGACTTAATGCCTCCTGAGAAGAGATGCCAGACTACTCCGGATTGAAATCCAGACTCACAGAATTCACACAATACCGCTGGCCGGTAGGTGCCGGGCCGTCACTGAATACGTGACCCAGGTGGGCATCACAGTTTTTGCAATAAATCTCGGTACGGCGCATGCCATGACTTTCATCAAAGCGATAACCGACGTTGTCGTCTTCACTTTGCGAGAAAAACGACGGCCAGCCACAGCCCGATTCAAACTTTGTGGTGTCGTCGAACAGTTTTACGCCACAGCATTTACATACATAGCTGCCACTGCGCGACTCATACAATAAAGTACCGGAGAATGGCCGCTCAGTGCCGGCAAGGCGGGTAACCCGGTATTCCTCTTCGGTGAGTTTATCGCGCCATTGATCGTTGTCAGCCATGATTATCTCCTCGTACTTGCAGATCTGCTACTAGATAAGCTGCAGCGGACGGGATGGATCACTCCATTCAATATGGTATTTCTCTGCCGCCGGTTTATCGGTGCGCGAGAAAGTGTGAGCGCCAAAGAAATCCCGCTGGCCCTGCAACAGATTGGCCGGTAACACCGCTGTACGGTAGGAATCATAGTAACTTAGCGCCGACATCATTGCCGGGCAGGCAACGCCCTGCACTGCACTAAGGGCAACAGTGGCTCGCCAGTCGGCCTGATAAGTGGCGATTTGTTCTGCAAAGAACGGATCCACCAGCAAGTTAGGCAGATTGATATCGCGGTCGAAAGCGTTTGAAATAGACTGCAGGAATACCGCCCGAATAATACAACCAGCACGCCAGATTTTGGCAATCTCAGCAAAGTGCAGTGTCCAGCCCTGCTCCTGTGCCGCCGCGTTCATAAGCTGGAAACCCTGTGCGTAAGCACAGATTTTAGAGCAATACAGTGCATGTTCCAGCTGATTGATGACTGCTTCGCGCTGAGCTTCGTCAACCTCCGCCACCTCAGGACCGGCCAGCACCTTAGCCGCCTCAACCCGTTCGGATTTAAGCGCTGACAGGCTGCGGGCGAATACCGCCTGAGCGATAGTTTGCGCCGGGCTGCCGGTTTGCAAAGCGCTTACGGCCGTCCACAGACCAGTACCTTTCATTCCCGCTTTGTCGAGGATCACATCAACCAGCGGCTGCTGAGTTTCCGGATCCTGCTGGTCGAGCACTTCCGCGCTGATTTCAATTAAGTAGGAGTCCAGCGGCCCCTGATTCCAGCGCCGGAAGACCGCAGCAATGTCGCCAGGGGTCATGCCCAGCGCCACGCGCATAATCTGGTAAGCCTCACAAATTAGCTGCATATCGGCATATTCAATGCCGTTGTGGACCATTTTAACGTAATGGCCGGCACCATTGGGGCCAATGTAAGCAGCACAGGGTTCGCCGTGCTTAACCGGCTCTCCTGGCGTGGCTGTTTCAATGGGTTTACCGGTTTCCGGATCAACCTTGGCGGCAATAGCACGTAACATAGGACCAACACGCTCCCAGGCTTTTTCTGAGCCTGATGGCATTAATGAGGGACCAAAACGGGCGCCTACCTCACCGCCGGAAACGGCAGTGGTAAAAAACAGGAACTTATCTGCAAAGCGTTGTTCACGCGCTACCGAGTCACTCCACAAGCTGTTGCCGGTATCAATGATCACATCTTCGCTATCTATACCCGCGGCAATTAGTTGTTCACACACCATATCCACCGGCTTACCGGCTGGGATAGAAAGTAAAATAACGGCCGGCGAAACTAATGAACTGCGCAGCGCTTCAAGGGTATGCACTGGTACAATTCGGGTTGAATCTGCACCATTTTCATTGCGGTCCTGAGCAACAATGGC
>JAYZXK010000059.1:0-3257 GCA_036141415.1 Pseudomonadota bacterium | reverse complement strand
GTAAATAACGTGGCCATCGTCAGTTTTTAAACTGTATTTGGCCACCAGATCGGCGGTACCATCGGCCCGTACCGTTTGCCAGTCAGCGCCACCATCGAGCACTACACCCTGCATTTCGGGCCCTTTAAAAGTGCCACCATTTATACCGATGATACGGCGTTTGCCGTACTTAGTGTTGCCCAGCTCATGGGGTTCATCCAGGGTAACAAAGGCCTTAAAAATAAACTCCAGTTCCGGCTTGGCCAGTTCGTCTGCCATGGCAGGCACAGCAGAGATGAGGGAAAGCAAAACTAACAAAATACGCATAGTTGTGAGATGTCCAATTTGCATGTTAATGAAGTGTAAAATCATTCCGGATGATAATGCTTCCTAAAAAATCTGGCTAGCAGATATTCTGCAATTGAACTCTTGTCTCTAATATTGTCAGTTTCTGCAGGATTGGCTGCCACTTTTTATCAATTTGCAGCCAGTTTATACATTTCACTGCCTGCTGCCAGAAACGCCCCGACACCATAGACTTCGGTTTTATCCGGCCAGGCTTCACCCGGGCCAGCGCCTACCGGCTGCACGTAACCCAGCATGCCGTCTTCGGTTATATGGCTGGTCAGGCTCTGCCAACCACGCTCAATAGCAGGAAGATAGGTGGCTTTATCGAGGTAACCATTATTTATGCCCCAGGCCAGCCCGTAGGTGAAAAACGCGGTGCCTGAGGTTTCCGGCGTAGGGTAAAGCTTAGCCGCTTTTAAGCTCATGGCCCAGTGACCCTTTTCGGTTTGTAAGGTAATGATACTAGCCGCCATATCGCGGTACAGCTGGCTGAAATAAGCTTTTTGCGGGCCGTCGGGCAATTCCTGCAAAATAAGTGTAAGGCCGCCGAACACCCAGCCGTTGCCTCGTGCCCAGAATATCTTATGACCCTGATCGCGTTTATCAATAAAATGCTCGTCGCGATAGAACAGTTTTTCTTTTTTATCGTACAGGTGGTTTACGGTGGCCACGTATTCGGCAAACATTTCGTTTCTGAAACGGTCATTGCCGGTGATACTGGCAAGCTTAGCCCACACCGGTGGCGCCATGAACAGGGCATCACACCAGGTCCAGCGCTCAGTGTATTGATAGTGGTTTAAACGCATGGGCTGCTGACTGGGGTTGTTCATGATCCACTCGGTACGCTCAAGTACTTTGGCCAGCATATGAGGCTGCTGAAACTTACGATAGAGCGACAGGTAGAGTTGCCCCACAGCCTGATCGTCGGCGTGGTATTTGCCCGGCCCTAAATCCCAGTTGTTATTGGCGGCAGCCTTCAGTAAGAATTGATAGTATTTGTCAGACGGCGCTAGCTGCGCCCATTTTTCCATACCGATATACAGCGCGCCGTAAGTCCAGGCATTAAAGCGGTTTTCCCATTCGTTTTCGCGCTCCATATCGTCGTGAAAGTGGGCGATTTGCCAGTCGGCAACCTGTTGCATAACACTCACGATGTCGTCCTGTTCAGGGAGTTTAGCCAACCCCGGCAGGCTGGTTAACCATATCAGGCTCGCGACCAGCGTAGTTCGTAGTTTCATCATTATTCCTTCATCTTAGGGCTGCCAAACCAGCACGCCAATATGACTGGGGGCGGTGGCCAGGCTTTGGTGGTCGTTGCCATCATTCTGGGCGACCGCCTGTAACAGCAAATGGGCTTGTTGCTGATTGTGCCAGGCGGCAATATCCAGGCTGGGTTCCCAGGCGCCTACTGCCTGATCCAATAACACCTGAGAATGCCAGGTGGGTTGTTCCAGAGGACTGGAAAGCGCAATTACATTGCCGTGCTGATAGTCGTCACGGTAAATCAAATGCACTTGCCGGGCAGCGCGTGTTGAATTAACCAGCAACACAGCGCGGGAAATCGGCGGGCGCTTGGTGCCATGGCCACTTAAGACAAAATTTTCAGCCACTTTTGGGGCTTTTATTTCGTGCCATACGGGCCTTTCGTTACCCTCGGCGCTATCACTAAATACCACGTGATAGCGGGGAATATCGGTTGGCGTATCGGCCCAGTAACTGGCGATAAATGGCCGGCTTAGGGCATCGGCGGTCACAACCGGCGGGTTCATCAGTTTGTGCTGCTGCGGTACGGCCTTAACTACCTCACCGGTGGCCTGCGTAATCGGCAGCGTGTAAGGCTGGCCGTCAAGGCGTTGCCAGGTGACACCATTGTCGGTGGATTGGGCGTAGGATAAGTCGTGATTGGTGGCTACATCCGGCGTTTCGCGCCATATCCAGGCCAGATGCAGCACGCCGTTTGCATCCACAGCCATATCCCAGTAGGCACTGCGCTGGCCTTCGCCGTCGATTAATGAATTATGCAGGCGCTGCCATTGCCTGCTCTTGCCGTTGTATCGGTTAAGTACCAGATTGCCGCGCCCGGAGCCGCCATCCCGGTAGGCAAACAGCAGGTCGCCGTTGGCAAGGGCGTAAAACTGCGGGTAGGTGACGCTGTTCTCGAGAGCCGGGGCTTGCGCGCCGGGTTGGCCTAACATGCGGGCTTTGGTGAGCTGCAGGCTGCCCGGCGCAACCGATCTGGCGTATTTGAGGGGCGTATTGTGGTGGTCCCAGGCGATATGCAGGTAATCCTCGTTGTCCACCACCAGGCTGATGTGGTTATGGGCGTCGTTCACATTGCCACTGAAAGGTGTTTCCACAACTTGCCACTGGTCACTGTTTACTGCCCGTTTAGCCACTACCAGTTTGGCGTCGGCGTTATAAAACGCTGCGTATTGCATACCGTTGCGGGTATACAGAGTTTGCTTCACACCGGAAAGAACATTTACTGAACTGCCCGAGAAAGCATCCTGAGCAAGAGGGATTAACCGTGCAGAGGGCGGGTGGGTATTATCTGTTATCAGGGTACACGCAGCACAAAACAATAACGTAGCGAGAAGAACAAACCGCATAACTAACCATGGATGTTTTAATTTGTCATACAAATATCATAGTCAGCCGACAAAGATAACCGAAATGTTTTATTTTTGTTACTGGATCACCGGGTGTTCCATATTTGAAACATGGTTATTAAAGGCTATTTAAAAAAATCCCTCAACCACCGAGGATTCCTTTGCAGGCGGCTGGTTTCACTCGGGTGATCTGGCGGTATGGCATCCTGATGGTTATGTCGAAATTAAGGACCGCTCCAACGATAGCATTATCTCCGGTGGGGAAAATATCTCGAATATCGAGGTTGAAGACGTGCTTTATCGCCATCCTGCCATTATTGA
>JAYZXK010000058.1:0-5165 GCA_036141415.1 Pseudomonadota bacterium | reverse complement strand
AGCCGTGGGAACGTAAAGCCTTTGAACGTGCTATCGAAGAAGACAAAAACTACTACGTGATGGAGTTTTCTAACGTGGGCGGTCTGGTTATGCCAATTATCCTGGAAATGACCTTTGCCGACGGTACCAAGGAAATGATGCGTATTCCGGCTGAAATCTGGCGTCGTACCCCTAAGGCTGTTAGCAAGCTGGTGGTGACCGACAAAGATAAAGAGCTGGTAAGCGTAACCGTTGACCCGCGCTGGGAAACGGCTGACGTTGATGTGGAAAACAACCACTACCCACGTCAAATCATTCCTTCACGGATCGAAGCGTACAAGTCTAAGCGCTCAACAACTGGTGCTCGTCGCGATATCATGCAGGATATCAAAACTGAGCTGAAAACCGACGAAGACGAAGACGGCGAGAAGAAAGAAGGTGATGACAACTAAACTCCATCGAGTAAAACGTGTCATGCAGGCAGGGCTTTATGCCCTGCTGTTCTTTGTGGCATGTGGTCAGGCTGTGGCACATCAGCAGAAAATCGCTATCACAACGGTGTTGTTTAATCCGCGCACCGAGAATATCGAAATCATGCACCGGTTTAACCTGCATGACGCAGAGCACGCGGTGAAAGCCATGTTTAAGAAAACCGCTGATATTCTGGATGACAAAGAAACCCAGGCCCGGTTTGCAAGTTATGTAGCCAATCGCTTTGTGCTATTTAATGCACAAAATGACTCGCTGCCGCTCAACCTGGTGGGCTTTGAGGTAGAAGGTAAGCACTTCTGGGTTTATCAGGAAACTGCCCAGCCACCTGCACTGGAGGGCCTGCAAATTCGCCACGACGCCCTGCGGGACTTATGGCCGGAGCAGGTTAACACCATCAATGTAGAAGGCAATGGCGATTTAAAAACACTGACCTTTACCGACAGTGTTGAATTACTGGAAGTCCACTTTTAATGACTCTTAGTACCGCAAGAACCCTTGCGGTACTACTTATTCAGACCAAGGTCGCATTTGACCTGACCTTCGTAAATGGTCATGATGCTCAAAACAATGACAGGGCAATCTGAATGACCGACACCAACCACGCCGACACCCCCGAAGCCAAAAAGAAAAACGTTATCTGGGTAATTTTATCCGGTGCCATGGCGCTCACTATTATTGTAATGATGTTCTTACCTGACAGCGGTATGGGCACAGGCTTAATGGCCATTTACGGCAGCATGCTGTGGTGCGGTATCTTCGGCGCCTCACTGGCCCGTTATCTGGGCAAAAACGGCTGGTTCGGTTTTGGTTTTGGCAGCGCCGCCGGCATGCTGATCCAGTTTATATCGCAATTCGTTTAAGGGTGTATGAGCCAGCCCCCGAAAAATAAACCCGTTCCCAGCTCACGCATAGCCAGGCTTTCGCGGATAGGTTCACTGGCCACCAGAATTGCCGGTAGCGTTATCTCCAACGGCACCACTAAGTTGCTATCAGGCCAACGGCCGGTTTTATCAGATCTGGTTCTCACCCCTAAAAATATTCAGCGCATTACCGACCAGCTGGCCTCTCTGCGGGGTGCTGCGATGAAACTAGGCCAGCTTATTTCCATGGACAGCGGCGAGCTGCTACCGCCTGAACTCAGCGCCATTTTAGCCCGCCTGCGGGAAGACGCCGACCCGATGCCCAAAGAGCAATTGCAACAAGTGCTCGACGAAGCCTGGGGCACAGATTGGTTCGACAAGCTGCTGTATTTTTCCTATGCGCCGATTGCCGCGGCTTCCATTGGCCAGGTGCACAAGGTAATTACCATGCAGGGGGAGACGCTGGCGGTCAAAGTGCAGTATCCGGGCATTGGTAATAGTATCGACAGCGACGTAGATAACGTAGCCAGCATTATAAAGCTTTCCGGGTTGCTGCCCGGCTCCTTTGATATAAAGCCACTGCTGGGCGAAGCCAAACTGCAACTGTATGACGAAGCAAATTATGTTCGCGAAGCCGACATGATGACCCGCTACCAGCAGGCAGCAACAGATTTTGACAGTTTTGTGGTACCCGAGGTGTATGCAGCGCTCAGCACGCCTACTGTACTGGCGATGACGCATATTATCAGTAGCCCTGTCGAAGCACTAAGCGAACAACCACAAACAGTGCGTAATCACCTGATGACGGAGCTGTTCAGGCTGTTCTTTGATGAGGTGTTTGCCTTCCGGCTTATCCAGAGCGACCCGAACATGGCAAACTACCGCTACATGCCCGACTCGCAGCAGATCGCCTTATTGGATTTCGGTGCCTGCCGGGAAATCCCTGCGGCTATTTCTGACGGCTACTTACAGCTACTTCGCTGTATGGCCGAAGAGAATATGCCTGGTGTGGCCGAAGCCGCTTTAGCTATTGGCTTAATGCAGGAGTCTCACACCGAGGAACAACAAGCCAGCGTGCTGGCCATGGGGCGTCTGGCCTGTGAGGCATTATACTGTGACGGGGCCTATGACTTTGGCAACAGCGATCTGTTGGGACGTTTACAATCAGCAGGCATGGCGCTTAGCTTCGAGCAGGACTTCTGGCATGTACCGCCCATAGACGCGGTATTTATCCATCGCAAACTTGGCGGCCTGTATTTACTGGCTAAACGCCTTAATACGCAGGTGGATTTGCGCGAGGCCGCCGCGAAGTGGCTTTAATAAGGTAATTCCATGCTGAAAGGCAACGCCATGGAGTGTTTGGCCTTAGGCGGATTACCAATCATTTCATCGTAAGGGGTATCGTGGGTCATAAATGAATTGGCCACTTCACAATGGGCAAAAAACTCACGAATATGGCCGGCACTGTAAAACCGCATGGGTTGGTCTTTATCGCTAAACACCAGGCCGGTATTGCCATCAATGGTTAGCTGGACCAGATAGACATTCATTTCGTACGACTGAACTTCCAGGTTCTCGATTTCCAGCGGGCCTTTCTCAATATCGCTGCTCATAAACTTGTGCATAAACACTCCGAAATCAGTAATTCGTCTTTTAGTACGCACGAAAGTAAAGAAAGGATGAAGTGAACCAAATCCCCCCCAAAGTATCTATAAATACCAAGCCCCATAGGAGTTTGCCCACTCAGCAAGACTGTCAGGTTTTCTGGTTAGGCTTGGTTGCACAGGTTTGGTGGTTCCAAATTAAGCGAGCGTAACAACGCCAGAAAGCCTGATAGCTCGCCCTCAGGGAATTGCCCGAAGGGAGTGGCCAAAACGACTTACATCTGTGTTGCGCCCTCTGGACATAGAATGACTATGCCACAGAGAACGCGTCGTGATCTAAGTCGTTTTCGACTAGCCCTCAGGGATCACTCTGAGAGAGTAAACTCCTATGGGGATTGGTATAAATCGTACCTGTTAACGGTTTACTCTTGCTGCCAAGTCCTGTATTCAATAAATATGAGCGCAGCAAGTGAGTTTTCATAATCGAAAAGATTTGCAAAAGTGCATTGATTTTCAGCGGATTGTCATTAACTCTGATAGTATGGAATCCCGCAGCCAATGATCAAGGTAGACAAATATGAGCGAAAATACTGAGCAACGATCCTGGTTACCTTATGCCATAGTAATTGGCGTAATCGTTGTTGTGTTGCTGGTGGTGCTGATGTGGCCATCGAGCGAACCAGAGCCGCAACCAGTTGTTGAACCAGAAACGCCAGCAGTTGCCCAACCTGAACCAATTGAGCCTGAGCCAGCCGATACCTTTGAAGCTACGCCTCCGCCAGAGCCGGTAGAAATCGATCCGGATCAGGAAGTAGAGCCCATGCCAGAGCCAGCTCCCGAGCCAGAGCCGCTGGACGTAAGCGATACGGCCATTAAAACTGCGCTGGAAACTATTGCCACCTCACCGGCACTAAGCCGCCTGCTGGTTAACGATGGTCTGTTACAACGCTTTGTTGTTGCCGCAACCAATCTGGCCGATGACGAAATGGCGCCAAATCACCGCTTACTAACGCCACCGGATCAGGACTTCAGGGTGTATACCCAGGCCGACCGCGAGTGGATAGACTCCGCCAGTTACAAGCGTTATACCCCGTATGTGGATGTTCTTGAGTCAATGAGCAACGAAGATCTGATTGCCCTGTATGAAACTTATCAGGACGAAATTCAGACCAAGTATGCCGAAATTGGCGATCCGGACCAGCCTTTCACCGAGGTACTGATTGAAGCCATCGATACGCTGCTGGATACACCAGAAGTTAAGATGCCGGTAGAAGTTTATACGGATTCCGTTATGTACAAGTACGCCGACGAGCGCCTGGAAGGTTTATCTGACCCACAGAAACAACTACTGCGCACCGGCCCGGATAACATGCGCCGCATTAAAGCGAAGTTACGCGAGCTGAAAGACAGCCTGATGGCCCGGTAATCAAGTAAAGCAAAACCTGAGTGAAAAGAGCCACCTGATGACGGTGGCTTTTTTGATCGTCTGCTCACTTATTGAGCTGATTAATTATTGTACTCAATTAAATTGTCTGACATAGTAACCTTGCACTTACACCACAGATCAACAAGGAGCGTTAAATGTGGGGTTCAATGGTATATGCTCAGGTTAATCCCCCCCGCCAAACTTCTTTTTTTTCCAGCTATCTGAAGCTGCTATTTTCTATTGTCCTGCCATGGTGGTTGCAGTCGGGCCAGGTATTGGCAGAGCCTGTTATCTATTATGCTGGGGTGTCATATCTTGGCGATGCGAAACATGCAGACACCAGCTATCCCATTGTTACGTCAATTAATCGATCACCTGAAGCCGGGCAGCCCGCGCCATTGGATAAGGCGTTTTACGCTATTCTACAACAAGCATCGAATCTCCCGTATAGCATCACTAACGCCCAATTGGGCGATTATGAATCCGGTCCGTCTATCGCGATGACGCTGGCCATAGAAAGAGAAGCAGTGAGTACAGATAGGTTCCCAAACCACTATAAGCTGGTTGCCGAGATCAGTGCCCAGATCCTGTTCTTTGATTTTCAAAGCATGCGTCTGATAGCCAGCATTCCACTGGATATAGCCCGTAACGATGTCGTTAACGTAAAAGGCGATTTGGTAAAGGCCAAAGCAATAAACCTTAAAGCCTTGTATCAGCCGAGTCACTCTAACACCAATTTGTTTACCCTTGCCAGAGAGCGAATCGCCCGTTTTACCCTGCCAGAAGAAAACATGCTTCGCTTTC
>JAYZXK010000057.1:0-3859 GCA_036141415.1 Pseudomonadota bacterium | reverse complement strand
AAAAAGAAATCAGCTAAACCTAACTATCAGTTTGATGCGATCGTTATTGGTACCGGTCCTGGTGGTGAAGGTGCTGCCATGCAACTGGCCAAAGCAGGCAAACGGGTCGCAGTAATAGAAAAATATCATGCCGTGGGTGGCGGCTGTACGCACTGGGGAACCATCCCCTCAAAAGCGTTGCGGCATTCGGTGAGTCGTTTGATTGAATACAACAGCACACCATTATTCGCCGATAATCATGTTTCCCGTAGTCTGACCTTTTCCGACATTATGAATCATACCAGCGGCGTTATTCGTAGTCAGACCCGCCTTCGTTCAACCTTTTATGATCGCAACAGGGTTACATTAATTCATGGCGAAGCCAGCTTTATTGACGCTCACACCGTTGAGATCACCCGCAACGATGGTTCAAAAGAAATTATCACCGGTGAAAAAACCGCTATCGCTACCGGTTCACGGCCCTATTGTCCTAAGGACATCGACTTTAACCATCCGAGAATTTATAACTCGGATACCATTTTAAACCTCGACCATGAACCGCAATCCATCATTATTTATGGCGCGGGTGTTATCGGAACTGAATACGCGTCGATATTCCGTGGATTAGGCGTAAAAGTCGACCTGGTGAATATGCGTGATCGGTTGTTGTCTTTTCTTGATGCCGAAATTTCTGACGCGCTCAGTTATCATTTGTGGAATAACGGCGTTGTGATCCGCCATACCGAGACCTACAGCTCGGTTGAAGGCAGAGAAGACTCGGTTATCTTAAACCTGGAGTCCGGAAAACGGATGCGCGCCGACTGCCTGTTGTTTGCCAACGGTCGAACCGGTAACACCGATATGCTCAAGTTGGAAAACATCGGTCTGAAAGCCGATTCACGCGGCCAGCTTAAAGTAAACCACAATTATCAGACCGAGGTGGATAACATTTACGCTATCGGTGATGTAATTGGCTATCCCAGTCTGGCATCCGCCGCTTATAACCAGGGGCGCTTCGCTGCTGAAGCCATGTTACACGGTAACGCTAATGCGCAACTGGTTGAAGATATTCCAACCGGTATCTATACCATTCCTGAGATTAGCTCTGTGGGTAAAAATGAGCAGGAACTCACCCAGCTTAAGATCCCTTACGAGGTAGGCCGGGCTCAGTTTAAACACCTGGCCAGAGCACAGATTGCATCTACTCAGGTGGGTAGCTTAAAGATTCTGTTTCACCGTGAGACCAAAGAAGTGCTGGGTATACACTGCTTTGGTGAACGTGCTTCGGAAATTGTTCACATTGGCCAGGCGATTATGCAGCAACAGGGGGCCAGTAACACTATTGAGTATTTCATTAATACCACGTTTAACTACCCCACCATGGCAGAAGCCTATCGGGTGGCCGCACTCAATGGTTTAAACCGGGTCTTTACTGACTAATTATCAGGGCCTTAAACGAAAAAAACCGGAGATAAACTCCGGTTTTTTATTCAGTCAATGCTGAAGGCTATTTCTGCTCGGTGGCGTTACGCACTAACAGTGCGTCTCTGTGAGCGACGATATCGATAGTCATTTCTTCGACATTAAAAGTCATAGTTGCCATCGCGTACTTGCTGCTGTTGGTATCAGCAGCTTCAACAATAGTTTGTTGAGCAGCCTGGAAGTCCATGTTGTTGCTGATTTTATCAACCATACATGTACTATTAATTTCAAACGTCTTCGCATCCATACAAGAAAATGCTTTATCGTTACCGGTGTCAGCATGCGCCACACTAGCTCCAGCAAGCAACAGTGATGCTAATACAACTTTACGCATGAGATAATCTCCTTTTGTTAACGATATGTTTACTCTACTGTATTTTTGTCCAATTAGCAAATGCTAAATCACAGCTATATGACAGTAATATGACAATGAGTGTAACAAAACAAAAAAATCTGTTTTATTGTGTTTAGTCTGCGTTTTTCTCGGCCAAAAACGCTACCAGACTAGTAAATGGCATGGGGCGACCAAATAAATACCCCTGGGCTTCATCGCACCCAAGCTTGATCATAAAGCTCGCCTGCTCGCGTTTTTCAATGCCTTCGGCAATGGTGGTAAGGCCTAATTTACTGCCGAGGGTCACAATCGTTTCGGCAATGAAGGCGGTTTCACCGGGACGAATTTCGGCCACAAAGGAGCGGTCTACCTTAAGACGATCCAAAGGCAGCTTTTGCAGGTAACTCATAGACGAAAAGCCAGTCCCAAAATCATCAATGGCGATGGTCACGCCAAACTGTTTAAGGTCGGTGAGTGCATCGATAACGATTTGCGGTTCATCCATCACTACACTTTCGGTAATCTCAAGCTCCAGTAAGCTCGGGCTGATACCTGATTCAGTAATTAAACGTTTGATGCTTTTAACAAACTGGGGATCCCTGAACTGGGGGATAGACACATTTACCGCCACCCGTAAATTCGGATAACCCAGGGTGGCCAGTTCCTGAAGACGTTTACACGACTCTTCAACGACCCAGTAACCGATATCAACAATAAGCCCTGAGTATTCGGCCAGCGGCACAAACTCAGCCGGTGAAATATAGCCGCCGTTGCCGTCGGGCCAGCGCAATAAGCCTTCCATGCCAATGACCGTTTCACTTGAAAGGTCGACTTGCGGCTGAAACCAAAGTTCCAGTTTGCGGGCAATAAAATCGTTGCGCAGGCGACGGATCATATGCAGTCGCCAGGTCGTCTGTTCTTCGATTTCCGGGGCAAAATACTCAAAGTTAGTGGTGGGAATTTTCTTGGCGCGGTTAAGTGCGATGTTGGTTCGCTTGAGAATATCCACACCGGCTTCCGGCTTGCGTCCCAGCAAACACAAGCCAATGGTAACATTCAGTGGCATGGTGTTATCACCGGCACTGAAGGGCTGCTGAAAAGCCTCACTAATGAGTGCCGGGGTAACCTCTTCAGATTTACCAAACAGGCCAAATACGTCTGCAGCAATCCGACTTTTCTTAACCTCTGTACCAAAGCAGTTATTTAGCCGATGCGCTACGGCTTTAAGCAGTTCGTTGCCGGCTTCCTGGCCTAACCCGTCGTTGATATCTGAAAACTGATTAATATCAATCAGAGCCGCACAAAGCTGCTCCTGGGTGTGGTAGTTTTTTGAGTGGTCGAGAATATTAATAAATTCGTTACGGTTGGGCAGCCGTGTGAGCCAGTCTCTGAAGGCAGCGTTTCTGAGCTCATGAAACAGATAGACGTTTTCATAACCTACAGAAATGCTCGACAGGAACACTTCCAGCAGTTGTTTATCCAATTCGCTGATTTCACTGTGCAGGTTTAAGTACACAGCGGCTTCAAAGCCTGAACTATTTAAATAAAGTACGGATACGCCGGCTTCAAAGATATGTTTCTTAAGCCGTAAACAACGGCTGACATGCTCGACTATCAATGCATTATGCAACGACTCGATGCGCTCATTTATGTAGGTGGCGTAGTCACCGGCCGCACCGAGTACGTAAACACCATCATCGTCGCGATCAAGTACAGAACCCGCCCGGGCACACACAATGCCTTCGGCCTCGAGCCCTACCAACGAGCTGATTTGGGTAACGATCCCCTCACAAAAGCCTTTAATGGAGTGTTCTTCCAGCAGGTTAGCAGCAGAATGAATGATTTTCTGCAGACCAATACGGCTTTGATTAATGGTAAGGATTTGCTGATATGACCGTACCGAAGAAATGACCGTGGTAAGCAGTTTGGCCCGGGTCAGCTCTGTTTTGGTTTTGTAGTCATTAATATCGTAGGTTTTAATAACCTCTTCTTCCGGAGCAAAACCTGGCTGGCCGGTACGCAGGATTATGCGTGGCTCATGGTGGTTCAGTGTTTCGCGCAGAT
>JAYZXK010000056.1:0-3202 GCA_036141415.1 Pseudomonadota bacterium | reverse complement strand
TACCTGAAACACTACTATTACTCCTGGGTTGCCGGCTTCTTATTAAACCGGTTAACCATGTTACCTGTGAATGCCCATACCATTACGCCGCCCCAGGCGATCAGAGAAAATCCGGCCGGTATACACGCCAGGGCAATTAACTTTACCTTTTTACGGTTAAACATCATTGCCACCATGGCCGGTAAAAACCACACAAATAGTACCGATGCACCCACAACGGCAAACTGGGCGGGTGAAGTATTGTCGAAAAGCTGCGTTAAAAATTCCATATCATATATCCTGTAAGTGAGAGGGTTATACAGGTAGTCTTCCATAGCGCAGATAAATTACACGGTTTCGCTAAATACCAAAAAATTGTGATAGCTCAAGCCTTCTCCCCGGCCAGACTTGCTCAACATAATTGCTAGCGGGTAGAGTAAAACAGAAGTACTGAGGAGTATCCATGAACTACCAGCCAATTCGCAACCGTATCTATCATATTCTTGAGCCCCATCGTAAAGGCGATCAGCTTAGCCGGTTCTTCGATCTGTTCCTGATTGTTCTTATCTTGCTCAATACAATAGCGGTGATGGCATCAACGGTAGAGTCACTACATCGGCAATGGCACCCTCAACTCTATGCCTTTGAGATCTTTTCGGTTGTGGTGTTTACCCTGGAGTATTTAGCCCGGGTATGGAGCGCCACCAGTGCTCCGCAAACCGTTAGCTATCGCCAGGCGCCATACCGCAAATCCTGGCAGCAGCGTTTACGCTACATGTTTACACCCATGGCTCTGGTGGATCTAGCCGCTATAGTGCCCTTTTACCTGAGTATGTTCATCGCCTTTGATTTGCGTATTTTACGGTTATTACGGCTTACCCGGCTGATAAAACTCGGTCGTTACTCCCGTTCAGTTAATCTGTTGTACACCGTGATTCGTAAAGAGCTCCGCGTGCTGGCAGCCGCGGTATCGGTATTGGTTATCGTAATGGTGCTCGCCGCCACCGGTATGTACTACATAGAACAACGCGCCCAACCAGAAGCCTTTGGCAGCATTCCGGCCGCACTCTGGTGGGCAATCAATACGCTGACCACTGTAGGCTACGGCGACGTAACGCCCATTACGCCACTGGGTAAGATATTCAGCGGTGCGATAACTATTTTAGGGGTTGGGATATTTGCTTTACCAGCAGGTATTCTGGCTTCCCGTTTGTCCGAGCAATTACGCTTACGGCGCGATACCTTTCGTAAGCATGTAATGGAGGTCATCGCCGATGGCAGCCTGTCGCCACATGAATTATCGCGTTTGAATCAGTTGCGGGAAACCCTTGGGCTCGACGACGATCAGGCCAATTTATTGATCGACATTGCACAGGAATATAATCAGCAAAATCAACACGCAAGCCCCTATCAGTACTGCCCTCACTGCGGAAAATCACTCCCTTCCGGGCAGCCCACCGATTTGCATCAGGGTTGATTATTGGCGCTCACAAGCTTATAAATAGGGATTATCTTATTGAGTATCTGACACAGACCAACTAAGAGTCTGACATTTCGGATCTCCTTCAGCCCAAAAAAGAGTGCGCATGTCGGTAAAACATCCCATTATTGCTATTACCGGTTCATCTGGTTCTGGCACCACAACCACCACCAATGCGATTCGGCATATCTTTCGTAATCTCAAAATCGATGCGGCGTATGTTGGCGGTGACAGCTTTCACCGTTTTACCCGTCCGGAAATGGAAGTAGAAATACGAAAAGCACAGGAGCAGGGGCGCCACATCAGCTACTTCGGGCCGAAAGCCAATGATTTCTCGTTGCTCGAAACCTTATTCAGCCAGTATGCAGAAGATGGTACAGGCCGGTTTCGTCAGTATTTGCACACCTTTGACGATGCCGTGCCGTTTAATCAGATGCCCGGTACCTTTACGCCCTGGCAGGAATTACCTAGCGATACGGATTTATTATTTTACGAAGGCTTACATGGCGGCGTAAAAACCGAAGACATCGATGTGTCTCAGTATGTGGATTTACTGGTAGGCATGGTGCCCATTGTTAACCTGGAGTGGATCCAGAAGATTGTGCGCGATACCACCGACCGGGGCCATTCCCGGGAAGCAGTGATGAGCAGCATTGTGCGTGGTCTGGACGATTACTTCCATTATATTACGCCACAATTTTCCCGCACCCACATTAACTTTCAGCGTGTGCCCACGGTAGATACCTCAAACCCGTTCAGCGCCCGTGAAATACCCACTCAGGATGAAAGCTTTGTGGTGGTGCGTTTCCGCCGAGAAATGAAAAATGTCGACTTTCCTTATCTGCTGCAAATGATCGACGGCTCCTTTATGTCACGCATCAACACACTGGTGGTGCCGGGCGGTAAGATGGGCCTGGCCATGGAGCTTATTCTGACGCCACTGATTGAAGATCTGATGAAGCGCAAGAAAAGCCGCGGCTATCAGATGGACTGGGTTCAGTAAATTAGTCGCTGCGCAGCAGTAATTTTCGCTCCCATGCCATGCACGCTTTGATTTGTAACAAAAGCCTATTAATCCGACTGGGTTCTTCATTAATAGTGCCAATTTGAATAAAAAGTGGCGTAGTACAGACCAATCCATCCGGGTAGCGCTGAGTCATAACGACAGGCGAGCATTCAGCGGCATTAGCGCCATTTTTGTTATCCAAACGTATCCAACAAGGCGGCGGTAACATTGACATAGCTTGCATTCAACCTATAAATTTTTTGTACTAAATTCACCATAGCCCAGACTTAGGAATGATTAAAGGATTTCAGCCCTTATTTTTGAAGAATAACCACCAGTCACATAAAGTCCTGAGCCAACCCTTTTGGAAACACCTCTTGCGTGGGCAGTGTGAACACATGCGAAGTAACTTCTTATACGACAAACCTCACGGTTCATCCCCGTGGGTACGGGGAACACTTGTAATCAATCGCGTACAGAGTGAAGAAAGCCGGTTCATCCCCGTGGGTACGGGGAACACACTCATTTACAATAAACGATTTTTCTGTTTTACGGTTCATCCCCGTGGGCACGGGAACACCGGTCAGGTTTTCTTGTAGCGCATCAACTTTGCGGTTCATCCCCGTGGGCACGGGGAACACCGTGTGATAGGTGGTACACCACAGAGGGATTACGGTTCATCCCCGTGGGCACGGGGAACACATCGGTCTGGACGCCGATATGGCGGCCGACAGCGG
>JAYZXK010000055.1:0-7255 GCA_036141415.1 Pseudomonadota bacterium | reverse complement strand
CTGTAAATCCTGCGGTGATGGCTCAGCAGGCGCCAGCGCAGCAGCGCGAACCTGCTGCATTTTGCGAATAGTTTGTTGCGGTGTATTTTCGGTAGAGACATCAATAGACACCTCTCCGTCAATAGCGTAACGCTGGCCGTCCGGACCGCGTTGAAAATCATACTGAGGCGAACCGGCGTACTGACCACCAATAGTGGCGTGAGCCTGTTCGTGGGTGCGCACTTCCTGGTCGCGCTCTTTCATTGATTCAATCTGACGCTGTTCGGCCTGCTCCTGCTGGCGCTCCCGGGCGTCTTCTTTGCCGGCACTTTCTTCGCTGGCATCGTTGAACTGTTGTTGACTGTCGCCGGTTACCTGCGCCGCGCTGCCCTGATTCGACTGTGGTCGTTCATAGGTGAGCGGCTGATTACCTTTAACCGAAGATTTTAATTTGTCTGATTCGGAGCCCAGGCCCTGTTCTGCACTGCCTTGTTTGGCATCTGATGGCTGGGGAATGGACTCACGGGCAAGATTATCACGCCGGGCCGCTTCCACGCTGAGATTAGCAGTTGGAATGGCAAAGGACGTTGGGATGGGCGTGACAATATTCATAACGGGTTACCTGCGATCAGGCAATCGTGTCGATGATGCGGCCAACCGTATCGTTAGCAACATCTATAACCTTGGCCGACGCCAGGGCGTTATTGGTATACATCTGCATCGACAGTAAATCAGATGTCATGCTGTCACCGCCGGATGGCAGCAAATCAGATGTGGTAGACAAACTGCGCAACGAAGCATCGGCCAGAAAATTGCCGGTACCATTTTGCGCCACGTCCTGCTGGGCCGTCCGCTGTGCAATGTTCATCGCTGACTGGGTCATCCCCTCAAACGACTGTTGCAAACCGAACTGACCAGCAACTATCGCAGAATTTACGTTGTTGCTTATCACCATACACTACCTCTACACTCTCATGTTCAATTATTAACCAAAACGGTTAAAAAATAAAGTCTGAGTTAGTCACAGGCGTGGTGTTAAATCGTTACACAAGCCAGTCATGGCGGGCGATTATGCGTATGAGGCATCGAGCAAGTCAGCAATCTATTTACCGCAAAGCAACCGCACTCAGGTGCGGTACTTTGCGGTACTTCATCACAGGCTAGCTGTAATAACGGTCAATGCGGGTCAGGTTACTGATGAAATTCAACAGGATATCGGCGGTCTGTTGCGGATGAGAAATAAACGGCGCATGGGCAGCATGGGGCATTACCACAGTATCCGCACCTGGATGCAGCTCGTGAATACGGTCGATGCTACTGGTAGGAACCAGGCTATCCAGGCGACCATACAAACGCAGCGTAGGTTGATTTATCCGCCCAATCATACTTCGCAAATCCACTGTTTCCAGCAAGGAAAGGCCGGCAGCCAGTGCGACTTCGGCAGGTGAGGGCAAAGCGCCCAGTTGCTGGCGTATAGTTTTTACATCCTGCCTGGCAGATGCGCTACCCATAGCCTGAATAGCTAAAAAACGATCCAGGGTTTTCTCGTAATTTCGGGCCAGCTGGCGTTGAAAACCGTTCAGCACTACTGGCTCAATGCCTTTCCAGCAACCGTTGGAGACAAAGCAGGGACTGGAGGCCAGGGTAATTAAACCGGCAATCTTATCCGGGTAAGACAGCGCCAGTTGTTGTGCCACCAAACCACCCAGCGACCAACCTGCTACCACAGAGCCCTCGGGGATGGATTCATTAACCAGTGCCGTAATGGTATCGAGTGAATAGTCTTCCGGCAGTTTGTCGCTATTCAGGCCAAAGCCGGGCAGACAAATGCGGATCACTTCAAGATCGGCGGTCAGAAACGGCAAAAACTCACTAAAAACGGCGCTGTTCATGCCCCAGCCATGGAGCAAAACCAACGTCCTTCCCGATCCCTGAGACAGGCTTTTTAATGCTGTATTAGTGTTATTGTCACCCACGTAATCACTTCCTGACAGAACGTAACAAAAGTTTACATGAGCATTTTAAAAACCCCAATAGCCAAATGCGTGGAACGTCTCAAAGGCGCGATGAAATTCCGTCCTGCAGGATTATGTTATTTGTGTCAGCAACACTGCAAGGCCGCTGTGTGCGAGGTTTGCGAACAAGACTGTCTGTTCTTTAATAATCAGAAGGTAGCCGGCAACCTGTTAAACTGGCCCAACATTAAGCAGGGGCTAACACCCGGCCCCTACCAGAAAATGTGTGCGCTAAGTTACTTTCAGTGGCCGCTGGATCATTTGATTCGCCGCTTTAAATACGGCCATCCGCTGCTGGCAGAGCCACTGGCAGAATGGTTCTTGCGATACTCTGCGGTCTCATCTTTCCCGTTACCCGACTGCCTGCTGCCGGTACCGATTAGTCCCTGGCGTTTCGCCAAACGACAGTATCATCAGACCCTGCTGTTGGCCGACTATCTTGGAAAGCACCTGGATATCCCGGTAATGTCAAAATGGGCTCACCGACGAGGCTGGCAACGCAGTCAGCAATCCCTAGGCAGGCGCGAGCGACTGCGCAACCTTAAACAGGCTTATGAGTTGGGAAGCGGCGACTTTCCCGCCCGGGTAGCCCTGATTGACGACGTGGTGACTACCGGTGCCACTATAGCCACTCTGAGCAGGCTCATCCATCAGGTAGCGCCGCACACGGAAATCATGGTTTGGGCGCTGGCTGTTACACCCAATAAGGCCGACCAGGCGTTACTGCTGCCTGGTCGTCAAATCCTTAGCAACCGCCAGGCTTAATTGATCGCTTCAGCCATAAACAGTGCATTGCTCATCAGCTTATTGGTGCCATACCAGAACCCGCGAAATTGCGGATCGTCGGTAAAGCCAATCACCCGGCCGCGTCCCATGGCTTCGGCTACTACCGCTACCGAACCGGCTATTTCGTTTGCCACCGGGTCGGCACTGAACCCAGCGACCAGGGGTGAGTCGGTGTAGCGGGCCGGAACCACTGTTGGCGAGGCATTACTGAACACCATCATATTACTGGTTTTAAACAGGTTTAACTGCGGCGCGTCATAGCCGTAAAACAGCGGGTGAGAAATATCGATGTCGGCCTGATAAACCGCCCCGGCCACCAGTTGCTGCGCATTATGCGCGGAACGATCGGCAAAGGTCAGCGTCTTGTCGCTAAACAGGTCGGCGACGTCCTGCCTTGAGCTCAGTTTGATATCCAGCCAGTTGTGCCGGGCAAATAATCGCAATGCCGAGGTCTGGCCTACCAGGGTCCCGCCGGCACGAACCCAGTCGGTTAGCGTTTCATCAACGCCTTCAGGTAAGTCATAGCGGCCACCAACAAATACAACGTGAGTGTAATCATGCAGAGAAACGTTATCGAGATGACGTTGTTCCACCAGAGTGACCGGCATGCCTACCTGTGTATCCAGGTAATGCCACACTTCACCGGCCTGATACGGACTGACGCCCTCGCCACCTACCAGCAAAGCTTTGGGCGCTTTTACCGGCACCATACTGCGGCTACCAATGTCGATACCGGTACGGGTAAAGCCGCTGCTGAGGGATAACACCTGCACCCCGGCATCAACCGCCGCCGCATTAACCAACTCAATAAGCGCCTGTGGCTGAGGCACGCCCCGCGGGATCACGATGGTACCAGCCGCCAGCGACAGGTTGCCCTGGGTAGTGGCTGCGGTAAAAGGCTGGGTGGCAATACGCGCTGCCACGCCTTTATCTAGCAGTTCCTGTAACAATGCCGGTGCTTTGTAGTGATGCCACTCAAACGCATAGGCATAAGCGTCGCTGTCAACCGGCACTATCGGAGCGGGTGACGGGCTGTTGTCGGTGAATTTGGCACGGCGCAACTCACGGCTGCTCATGGGAGCAAAGGTTAAATCAAATGCCAGTGGCAGGTTAAAGTTAGATACGTCGTAAAAGGTGTTATCCACAAAATCCTGCTGAGTGGAGAATAACGACTTGATTAAGCGGTACTGTGGCTGCGCCAGCGGCACTACCAGGGTGCTGTTTGCTTTATACACGGTGTCGTTAACTTCAATATCTTCGCGCGGTTGCTGATAACGGATATTGTGCTGTGTGAGCACCCAGCGCGCTTTTTCCAGGCGCCAGCTGTCCTGCGGCTCATGAATTAAATAGGCTGCATTGTCATCCTGACTGGCAAGCTCTGCGGTTTCTTTATAAAAGTTATGCTGATAGTCGAGCAGCGCCGCTTTGTTTGCCATGGCGCCATCAAATACCGCCACTGACATGGTGAACTGGTTCTGGATAGTTTGCGGGAACGCCAGCGGGCCATTAATAGAATCCTGCAGGTGGCCACGACTACTGGCCTGCTCAAACAACACACCAATACTGCCCTGGGCATCCGGATAGGACGAGCCTTTACCATAGTAAAAGTCATCAAAGCCTTCCTGACTGAAATACAGTTGTTTCTGACTGTCGAAGGCGCTGACATAATATTCTGCCAGCGCGTTGGTCAGGCGTACGTTACCTTCCGGCGTAAATGGGTTTTTGCGACTCGGCACACCCGGCTGGAAAAAGTAAGAACTATTGGTACCCATTTCGTGGAAGTCTGTTAACACGTGGGGGCGCCAGTGCTGAAACTTGCTGATACGCGCCTGAGACTCAGGGTGCACCATCATTAACCAGTCCCGGTTAAGATCAAACCAGTAATGGTTGGTGCGCCCGTTGGGCCAGCCTTCCTGGTGCTCCCGATGCGCCGGGTCGGCATTGAGTACCTTGCCCTTGTGCATATTCGCCCAGTGCGCAAACCGCGATAGCCCATCCGGGTTGTAGGAGGGGTCCAGCAGAACCACGTTATCCTGCAGCAAACGAGTTACCCTTTCGTCCTGGGCCGCGGCAAGATAATAAGCCACTAGCAGCGATGCATTAGCACCGGAAGGCTCATTACCGTGCACGCTGTAGCCCATGTAAAATAACAGTGGCGCATCCGCCGGTGTTTTCTTACCTTGTTGAACCTGAGCCATATGCGCGGTACGCCAGTCTTCCAGCTTACTGCGATTTTGAGGTGCCGTGATAGTTAACAGCAGCAGCGGGCGTTGCTCATGGGTATAGCCGGTAACTTCCAGGGTTATCCGATCAGAAGCCGCCGCGAGGCTGCGCATATAAGTGACCAGCAAATCATGGCGTACGTGCCAGTCGCCAACATTATATCCAAGCACCGATTCGGGAGTGGGTATAGCGGGATCAAGCTCAACATTGTCAGGTAAGTAGGCTCTGGCCGGCTTGCCCCCGGCAGTAGCCATAGCGCTGAAGCAAAGCGATAACGCAACAATCAGAACAGTATATAGCTTGGCAAGACATGAGCGTAAAGGGGTGGAATTTGTCGTTATTGGCGCTGATAGCATTTTACGGACACCATAATTAGTTTTATTTGATGGTCTTGAAACCTGTGACTTCGGCATAATATATTTTCAATACCTGACTGTTTTACTCAGGTTAATTTGTTATCATATGCGATAGTTATTGATTATGCAGGACTCTACAATGATCTCAATATCAAAAGAGGCCCAGGGACACTTTGTTAAGTTACTGGCTAAACAGGAAGAAGGCACAAACATTCGTGTTTTCGTGGTGAATCCGGGAACCTCAAGTGCTGAATGCGGTGTTTCTTATTGTCCACCCGATGCGGTGGAGCCTTCCGACACCCGTTTACCCTTCGACGGCTTTGATGCCGTGGTTGACGAAGAGAGCGCGCCTTATCTCGAAGAAGCCGAAATCGATTATGTCACCGATCAGATGGGTTCACAGCTAACGCTGAAAGCGCCAAATGCCAAGGCTCGTAAAGTGGCAGACGATGCGCCAATAGTAGAACGTCTGAACTATATGATTGAGTCTGAAATTAACCCGCAACTGGCCAACCACGGCGGCCAGGTTGTACTGCTGGAAATTACTGATGACGGTTACGCCGTGCTGCAGTTTGGCGGTGGTTGTAACGGTTGCTCTATGGTCGATGTGACGCTTAAAGAAGGTATCGAAAAGCAAATGCTCGAAGAATTCGCCGGCGAAATCAAAGGCGTTCGCGATGCCACAGAGCATCAGTCGGGTGAGCACTCTTACTACTAAGCTCACAGCCGGAACATGGCGCTATGCTGCCTTTTAGCCACTGGCAACGCTTTATTCAGGGCCTCAGCGTTTTTGCCGTAGGCCTTTGCGTTATGGTGGCGGGCGCCTGGTGGTTAGAACCGCTTTATTATATGGGGTTAGTAGTGTTGCTCAGCGGCTTTGGCTGGGCAATGTCTGGTTATCTCGGCCTGCTCTGGCATCGCCTCACAAAGTCGATTAATCCAAACCGGCACAAGTAAACTCAGGTGCTAACAATGAGTTTATCCCTGCGCCAGTAAAACACCGCACCCAGCGTTACTCCACGGGCGAGTAAAAAGGCCAGCAACGCCCACCATAGGGCCGGGTTACCCTCAGATTGAGTCACATACCACACCGGAAAATACACCAGTAATGCGCTGATGATCATGGTATCTCGCATGGCTTTGGCCTGAGTAAGACCAACAAACACCCCATCATATAAAAAGCACCAGTGAGCCACTAATGGCAACACGGTCATCATGCCGAGGTAGGCATATGCTGCCTGCTGCAAAGACTCGATATCCGTGAGTAAGCGAATAATTTGCGGCCCGAAAAACCAGAATATCACCGCATAGCCAACGGCAAACAGCCCTGACCACAGTAATCCTCGCTGCGTCTGGCGCATAACCCCTTTGCTACTTCTAGCGCCTGCTGCCTCACCAACGGTGGCCTCCACAGCATAGGCAATGCCATCGAGCCCCAGCGCAATCAACACAAAGAACTGCATCAGGATGGCATTTACGGCCGTAGCAGTCTGGCCATACCGAGCGCCCTGAATGGTTAAAAAAGCCAGACAAGCCTGCAACGCCAGATTACGCAGCAGCATGTCACCGTTTAGCTTCATTAAAAATTTACGCGCCGTTTTATTAAACCATTCCAGCGCCGGCGGCTGCCATTGAATATGTTTTAGGGCAATCAGCATCGCCATGATCATCATAGTGTATTCGGCGACCACACTGGCCAGCGCCACGCCGCTTACGCCCCAGTCCCACCACCAGACCAGCAGGATATCGAGGCCGGCATTAAGCAGGTTACCGACAATCTGCACCAGTAACACACTGGTGGTTTTTTGCTGTCCCACCAGCCAGCCAATCAAAGCCAGATTTAGCAGAGCAGCCGGTGCTCCCCACACCCGGATATTAAAGTATTCACGGCTGTAA
>JAYZXK010000054.1:0-3472 GCA_036141415.1 Pseudomonadota bacterium | reverse complement strand
GCGGCAGCACTTCAATATTGAGTGGTGCGAACAGGCTGGCAAATTCTTTGACTTTCCCGGCGTTACCGGTAGCCAGAACCACTTTAGCAGGCAGTGACATAATAATTATCTCTTTTTCTTTTTGGCGGTTTTGGACGTTTTGGCTTTCTTCTTCTTAGCCTTATTTTCCGGCGCTTTGTGTTTAGGGCGCAGGCCTTCAACAAAACGGGCTTTAAACGGCTCATCCATATAGCGCGAGACTCTGCCAACCATCTCAAAATCATGGGCTTCAATTAACGAAATGGCAGTGCCTTTAGCGCCTGCTCGCCCGGTACGTCCGATACGGTGTACGTAAACATCGGCTTTGCGCGGCATATCAAAGTTAATTACATGGCTGACATTGGGTACATCAATACCGCGGGCGGCCACATCGGTGGCCAGCAGAATATTCAGTTTTCCTGATTTAAAGCTGGCCAGGGCGGCGTTACGTTTGTCCTGAGGCATTTCACCCTGCAGGTAACATACGTTGACGCCCAGTCGCTGCAGACTTTCACGCAGCCACTGCAAACGCTCGCGGGTTTTCACAAACACCACGGCGCTGGTGATTTGTTCCTTAAGGATTTTTTCCAGTAAGGCAAGCTTATGCTCAAGGTTATCGGCCAGGTGATACCACTGGTGAATTTTGGCTTTTTCTCGACGCGGCGGATCGGCTTCGATGATTGCTGGCTCATTGAGCAGATCGTTGGCAAAATGACGCACGCCAGCGCCTTCCAGCGTGGCCGAGAACAACATATTCTGTTTACGCCAGCGGGCTTCAGCAGCAATTTGATTGACGATGCCGGAAAAGCCCATATCCAGCATACGGTCGGCTTCATCCAGAATTAAACACTCAATGTCACGGCAATCTGCCGATTCCTGTTCGATGTGTTCAAACAGACGACCCGGCGTAGCAACCAGAATATCAAGATTTTGTGACAGGGTTTCCCGGTCGGTGCCGTAGTTAATACCGCCGGTGATCACACCGCAAATCAGATCGGTGTAGCGGGTAACCGCAACGGCTTGTTCGTAAACCTGCAATGCCAGTTCACGGGTCGGTGTCAGGATCAGAATACGGGTAGCGCCCGGCTGCTTGCGCGGAAAATCCAGCAGAAACTGGCAGGCCGGTAATAAGAAACCCAGGGTTTTACCTGTTCCGGTTGGGGCAGAGGCCAGAATATCTTTACCTTCCATGGCTTGGGGGACCACCATGGACTGAATGGTGGTGGGGCGGCTCAGGCCCATATCGGCGAGTGCCCGGCACAGGTCATCGTCTAATTCTAGTTGTTCGAATGTCATAAAAATACGTCTGTCGCATGAATGGCGCTATTGTAGCACTAAATCTGCTAAACGCCGTGATTTGTGATGCACTGTTCAATCTGGTTTAGCCTTTGCTGGCTAAGTTGCTGTTTGATGTCGGGGCCTTGATATCCGGCAGCAATAATGGCTTTGACATCTACCTGATTAGCCGCTGCAAGCGCTCTGGTAAATACTGCTTTAAAATGCTGCCCTTGCTCAGGATAGACAACTGTAAACAGCGGCATCAGGCACTCCAGTCGTTCGGGACGGCGCCAGGCATCACAGGTATTGAGTGCCTCCAGTAGCCATTTGCTCTGATGAATGTGTTCGGCCAGTGAAGGCAGTATTTTTACCGCCAGTTGTGCACAGTCGGCTTGCTGATTTGGCACCTTGAGTCTTTTTTGCAGTGCGTCTAAAGCCGGATGCTCAAGGGGCCAGCATACCGTCGCCCAGCGAACGGTTAAAGGCTGTTCAGATGCAGCTGCATTCTGCAGTGAAGCTGTTATTGACTCATCAGCTATGACTGCTTCAAGTTCCGGCATCCAGGACTTCAGTGCGCCGCATTGCTGTAATACTCTAAGATACACTTCTGGGGTATCTTCCATTAGTGCCCGGCGTGTCTCCTGCCATACGCGCTCAGCACTTAAATGGCGGATATCGTCGGATGCGGCCATGGTTTGCATAAGCATCATGGTTTCTTCTGCCACGGAAAACCCCAGGTATGCGTAGCGGGCTGCAAACCGGGCAACCCGGAAAATCCGCAGTGGATCCTCGCTGAAAGCCGCAGATACATGGCGCAGTAGCCGCTGCTGCAAATCCGCCTGACCATTGTATGGATCAATGAGTTCGCCGCTGGCGGATTCTGCCATAGCATTGATGGTGAGATCGCGACGCAGAAGGTCTTCTTCGAGGGTCACATCGGGCGTCGCATGGCAACTGAAACCGGTATAGCCGCCGCCGGTTTTTCTTTCGGTTCGGGCGAGGGCATATTCTTCCTGAGTTTGCGGGTGCAGAAACACCGGGAAGTCTTTGCCTACCTGCGTGTAGCCCTCGGCCAGTAACTGCGCCGGCGTTGCGCCCACTACTACCCAGTCACGCTCGGTGACTTTGCGATGAAGTAATTTGTCGCGTACCGCGCCGCCAACCAGATAAACCTGCATGCTCACAATCTGCTGTTGAATAATGGACATATTATGCCTGACTAAGCGCCTGAAAACACGGTGTTGTTGACTTCAACCGACAGTCTGATAGTTTACCGAACATATGGACAGTTCAGCTGGCACAACATGTTTTTACAATATTTCGGGTTAACTGATAATCCGTTTTCCATCGCGCCCAACCCCGATTACCTGTATATGAGCCCACGCCATAAGGAAGCGCTGGCGCATCTGACCTTTGGATTACGGGAAAGTGGCGGCTTTGTAATGCTGACCGGCGAAGTGGGCACCGGCAAAACAACCGTTTCACGAAAGTTGCTGCAACAGCTGCCCGAGTCAACACAGGTAGCGATGATCCTTAATCCCACCTTATCCGCCATTGAACTGCTGGCAACGGTGTGCGATGAGCTTAATATTGAAACCGATCCTAACCAGGCCAGCCTGAAATACTTTACCGATAAGATTTTGCAAAAACTGGCAGATAACCATAATGCCGGTAAAAACACTGTGCTGATGATCGATGAAGCGCAGCACTTGTTGCCAGAAGTGCTTGAGCAACTGCGGTTGTTGACCAACCTGGAAACCAATCGTGAAAAGCTGCTCAAGGTGGTACTCATTGGTCAGCCTGAATTACAGCAATTGTTGAAACGTAATGAACTACGCCAGTTAGCCCAGCGGATCACCGCACGTTATCATTTGTTACCACTCAATGCTGACGAAGTAAAAGCTTATGTGAATCATCGCCTGAGCGTAGCCAACGGCGATATTTCGGTATTCAGTGCTGCCACGGTGCGTACCATGTACCGCGTTACTGCCGGGATCCCTCGAGTAATTAATCTGCTTTGCGACCGGGCCATGACCCTGGCTTTTACCCAGCAGAAACCGGTAGTGAAAAAGCACCTGTTTTTAGCCGCAGCAGAACAAATTTTAGGTGAAGACGTTGTACAACAGCGTCTGCGCGGCCAGCAAACCCTGATATACGCCGGAATTTTCTTCAGCGC
>JAYZXK010000053.1:0-5664 GCA_036141415.1 Pseudomonadota bacterium | reverse complement strand
CCAATTTTCCCTAAGTCAGCGCATTTTCGTGCTGGCGATGTTCGCTGTAGCCCTGACTGCCGGGGTCAGTGCCTGGTTGAAACTACCGGTGGATGCGTTTCCGGATATTTCCCCTACACAGGTTAACGTGATTATTAAAGCCCCGGGTATGACCGCCGAAGAAATTGAGGCGCAAATTACCCAGCCACTGGAAACCGAACTGCTGGGGATACCCGATAAAGCGGTACTGCGCTCAACCACCAAATACGCCATTACCTCAATTACCCTGGATTTTGTGGAAGGTACCGACATTTACTGGGCCCGCCAGCAGGTGGCGGAACGTCTGAATAATCTGTGGAGCGAATTGCCGCCCACGGTAGACGGTGGTATTGCGCCAATGAGTACGCCGCTCAGCGAAATGTTTATGCTGACCCTGGAAAATCCCAATCTGTCACTGATGGAGCGTAAGCATTTACTGGACTGGCAAATCCGCCCGGCGCTGCGTACCGTTGCCGGGGTGGCAGAGGTCAATGTACTGGGCGGCTATACCAAAACCGTGCAGTTCACTCCGGATGTGCAGCGCATGAGTGCTTTTGGGCTCACCCTGCCCGACGTAGCCGATGCCCTTACCCGGTCTAATATTAACGGCAGCATCGGTCGCATAGAGGTAGGCAACGACACGTTAATTGTGCGCAGCGAAGGGCGTTTCACTCAGTTGGAAGACGTGGCAGAACGTGTTGTTGCGATTAAAGAGGGCAGCGCCATAAGGCTTGACGATATTGGCCGTTTGTCAGTAGGCAGCCTGGCCCGTTATGGCGGTGTGACTAAAGATGGCGAGGAAACTACCGAGGCGCTGATTGTCGCGCTCAAAAACAGTAATACCGCCGAAGTGGTGGACGCTGTACAAGCAAAGCTCGCGCAAATTAAGCCCGGCTTACCTGCAGGAACAGAGTTAAACGTATTCTATAACCGCAAGAACCTAATCGATACCGCGGTGGGAACCATCACCAGTGCGCTCGGACAGGCAATCGTGATTGTTGTAGTACTGCTGGCGGTGTTTCTTGGCCAGATTGGCGCGTCGTTTGTGGTGGCCTGTGTTATCCCGGTAGCGGTACTTATTACTTTTTATTTAATGAGCGTGACCAATCTTACCGCAAACCTTATGAGCCTGGGCGGATTGGTGATTGCCATTGGCATGCTGGTCGATGCCTCGGTAGTGGTGGTGGAGAATATTGTTTCGCAGCTCTCTCGTGGCGTGCCTTTACCAAGGCTGCATGTAATTTATCGTTCTGCTAAAGCGGTTGCCAAGCCGGTCATCGCCGGTACGTTGATAGTGCTGGTGGTCTTTACGCCTTTGCTAACCTTAACCGGTCTTGAGGGCAAATTATTCAGTCCGGTAGCCATGACGATCATGTTTGCTATGGCGGTAGCGCTGGTAAGTGCCTTTACCATTATTCCGGTGCTGGCGTCGTTCTTTGTTAGCAAAGCGCCGCAGCAACTGCCGGGTTATTTACAGGCATTACAAAACGGCTTTGAAAGCGTTTTGCGAAAAGCTATTGCGGTACCGAAAAGCCTGTTTATTGCGATGGCGATAACCCTTGCGCTCACCGTGCTGGCCTTTACACAGTTAGGTAAAACCTTTATGCCAACCCTGGATGAGGGCGACCTGATTGTGCAACTGGAAAAGTCACCGACACTGTCGCTAACAGCTTCTTTAGCGCTGGATAAGCAAGTGGAAGAGGCACTACTTGCCGAAATCCCCGAGATTAAGCAAATTGTGGCGCGCACCGGTTCGGACGAGCTGGGGCTTGATCCCATGAGCCTGAATGAAACCGATGTGTTTATGCAACTTGCCCCCACCGATGAATGGCGCTTCGACACCAAGGCTGAACTGGCCAATGCTATTCGTGAGGTATTAAAAGGCTTCCCTGGCATTAACTACGGCTTCACCCAGCCGATTCAAATGCGCGTATCCGAAATGCTTACCGGCAGTACCGGCATGGTAAGCATCAAAATCTTTGGTGATGACATCGCCCGTCTCACGGAAGTGGCCAGTGAGGTCGCGAACGTAACGGAAAGCGTGCAGGGCGCGGTAGACGTAAACAAAACCCTGATGGAAGGCGGCGACTATTTGCGCATTAAGCCGAAAATGGATATCGCACTGAGGTTTGATATGTCGCTCACCGAGCTGTCTGACTATTTACAAATGCAGGTGAACGGCGTGCAGGTTACCGACATCATCAACGGCCGTATCGTTACGCCGCTGATGTTCTCTAATCAGCGTGAGGGTATTGCGGCAATCGGTAGCGATATTGAACTGGCCAACCTACCCATACAGATGCCTGATAGCACACTGCTGGCTTTATCTCAGGTGGCAGAGCTTGAGCGGGTTGAAGGCCCTGCGGTGATTGAGCGGGAAGATGCCTTACGGTATGTGATGGTGAGCGTCAATGTGGAAAATCGTGACCTGGCGTCTTTTGTTGAAGAAGTGGCAGAAGAGGTGAGTAACAGCGTGCCTCTACCCACTGGCTACACGGTAAGCTATGGTGGCGAGTTTGAAAATCAGATCCGTGCAACCAATAACCTGCTGACCATCATTCCGCTGGTGCTGGGCGTTATCCTGATTATCCTGTTTACCCAACTGAAAGAGCTGAAACTGGCGCTGCTGATCCTGGCCAATATCCCGTTTGCGCTGGTAGGTGGTGTGTCTGCGCTGTGGTTTACCGGTGAATACCTGTCGGTACCCGCTTCGGTTGGATTTATTGCCCTGCTCGGTGTGGCGGTACTCAACGGCGTGGTGATGCTGTCGCATTTTCAGCAGTTGGCGAAGCTAGCGGGTGATTTTAAAGAGCATATAATCCAGGGCGCAAAAGACCGCCTGCGGCCTATCCTGATGACGGCAACTACGGCTATCTTTGGCTTAATGCCACTGGCCTTTGCTACCGGTCCGGGCTCAGAAATCCAAAAGCCACTGGCCATTGTGGTGATTGGCGGCCTGCTTTCTTCTACCCTGGTCACACTCATCATTCTGCCTATTCTGTATTTCACTCTGGAGCGCAAACATCATGACTGAACAATGCATTTTTAGCTGCTTTGTGGATCCTGAGACCGTTGATAACGTGGTGGATTGTTTATTGTGTCAGCCCTTTGTTGGCGGGTTCTCCATGCATGGTATTGAAGGCTACAGCAAGGAACACGCTAATTATACGGTGAGTGAGCAGGTAGCCGGCCATCGCTCGGTATGTCGTATTGATATTCGTCTGCAGCATAAAGATCTGGATAGTTTAACGGCTGCCCTGGCGGCATTAGCGTTACAGCATCGTATTCGCTACTGGGTCACACCGGTGATTGATAGCGGCATTATTTAGTCAGCCGCTGTGGCCTGGTCACCGTTATTACTTATTTCAAAGCTTAAGCTTGTCTTAAGAAAACTCAGGTAGCTTATTGTGAAAACAATAACATGTGGTGAGTTGTGAACGTTTCTTTTGTGGTACCGGCAAAAAATGAACAGGGCAATATCCGGCCGTTGGTGACTGAGATTACTCAGCATACGCCGACGGACATGGAGTTTGAAATAGTCTATGTGGATGACGGCAGCACGGATGGTACGCTCAGTGAAATACGTGAACTTGCAAACCAATTGCCAGTTTGCCTGCGTGTAGTTCAGCATGAAAAATCCATGGGGCAATCTACCGCAATCATGACCGGGGTGCGTTACGCCCGCTATGAATGGATTATCACTCTTGATGCTGATGGTCAGAACGATCCGGCGGATATCCCGAGTTTTATTGAGGTCGCAGAGCGCCAGCCGATAGGAACCGATTTTTGTGTGGCTGGCTATCGCAAAAATCGTAAGGATACTGCCTGGAAGCGACTGCAATCGCGTATTGCCAATCGGGTACGCCAGCGCCTGTTACACGATGAAACGCCCGATACCGGCTGCGGTTTAAAATTAATTCCGCGCAGCACTTTTTTATCTTTGCCTTACTTCGACCATATGCATCGCTTCCTGCCGGCACTGGTAAAGCGCCTTGAAGGACGCGTTTTTGTGGTGGAAGTCAATCACCGTGACCGCCACTGCGGAACATCCAACTACACCATGTTGAGTCGGCTTGGCGTGGGGATTGTGGATTTATTTGGTGTTATATGGTTACTTAGGCGGGCGAAATGTCCTCATCCTCAGGAAGTGACCGATTAATGCCTAAAGCCAGTACTATAAATCGTTTGCAAGCAAGTATACGAGCGCTGTTAAAACCGCTGATCGCCTGTCTGGTTATCGCCGGCTTGGTAAAAATGGCGAGCCTCGGTGAATATGCCGATCCCCAGGCCGTAGAGCAGTGGCTTACCGCTCAGGGCGTTCTTGGCTGGCCCCTGTTGGTAGTGAGCGGCGTGTTGCTGATGCTGGTAGGGTTCCCCCGTCAGATAGTGGCTTTTATTGGCGGTGGCCTGCTGGGCGTAACAGCTGGTACGCTGCTTTCCACCGCGATGGCCGCTATTTCCTGCGCAACCACATTTATGATTTCCCGTTACTTTTTACAGGCCTGGGTGAGACGCCGCTTTCCCGGCGTGATCACAAAACTCCATCCGTTGCTGGCCGGAAAACCCTATACCGCGACCCTGGCGATAAGGTTACTACCCATTGGAAGTAATGCGCTCACTAACATTGTGGCGGGCGCCAGTACCATTAAGGGTCGGGCTTTTGTGAGCGCATCGGCGTTGGGTTACGTGCCGCAGATGCTGACCTTCGCCCTCATGGGGCAGGGTATGGAACAGATGTCTTCGTGGCAAATCAGCGTCAGCCTGAGCTTACTGGTGTGTTCGGTGTTGCTAGGAGCACACCTTTATCGCTGGTATCAGCAACAGCCATTCAGCACCGTTTAAACGTACTCATTAACCATGAATTTACCGCCTTCTTTCAGTCGCTATCAGCGCACCGATCTAATCTGGCTTGGCTTACTGACCTTTTTACTGCTTGCCTTGGGTATTGGATTGCGGGCGCCCTGGCCTGCCGATGAACCCCGTTTTGCACTAATTGCCAAAGACATGGTGGAAACAGGACAATGGCTTTTTCCGATGCGAGGGAATGAGCTGTATCCGGATAAACCACCATTATTTATGTGGTCTATCGCTATCTTTTACGCTCTTACCGGCTCGCTGTATATCGCCTTTTTATTACCATCAGCCATCGCTGGCACAGTCACCGTGCTGGCGGTGTTTGATATATGTCGCCGCTTATGGGGAAGCCGGGAAGCCTGGTGGGCGGCCGGATTACTGCTGGCCAGCGTGCAGTTTGTTCTGCAGGCGAAAAGCGCACAAATCGACGCCAGTGTGTGCATGTGGGTGACGCTGGGCTGCTATGGCTTACTGCGGGCGACGCTTTGTCCTAATGGTCATATTACCTGGTGGCTGGCAGGATGTGTGGCCATGGGGTTGGGTATTATGACCAAAGGGGTTGGTTTTTTAGCACTGTTAATGTTGCTGCCCTATGCTCTTGTGTTGTGGCGTCAGACTCCGCGACAAACTTTACCAAAGCGATATCATTGGGGATGGTGGGCAACAGGTGTACTGACCATGCTGGTAACATTGTTGCTGTGGCTACTGCCAATGTTGCTGGCTGTGGATGGCCGGTTAGATCCGGCCTATAACGCTTATCGCGACAATATCCTGATGAAACAGACTGTCACC
>JAYZXK010000052.1:0-3060 GCA_036141415.1 Pseudomonadota bacterium | reverse complement strand
GAACTGGAAAAAATCGACCCGTCGCGGATGCGCCCGGGCATGAAAGCAAATATCGAAGTTCAGGAGGATAACTTATCATGACTCCTAAATGGTTTACCTGCCTTGCGGCAGCCATACTGTTGAGCGGTTGCGGCGAGACAGAACAAACAACCCCCACCTACCAGGTTGAACGCCAGCCCTTTGAACTGATGGTACCGGTAAAGGGAGAGCTGGAAGCAGCCAGTGCTACGGCCATTGGCGCATCGAGCCGCCGCCCGATGACCATTGCGTGGCTGGAAAAAGAGTACACCAACGTTAAAAAAGGCCAGTTAATTGCCCGCTTTGATGCTGAACAGCTCAACCTCGACATGCGCAAAGAAATGCTCGCCATGATGCTCCTTGAGGAAGACATGAAGCTGAACCGCTCTACTCTGACCCAGGAAGAGCTCGACGTGGAAATGGACAAGGCTCTGGTAGTTAAGGAATTTGCTTTTGCAGACGAATTTACCATTGATGATTTGCGGGTCTATTCGCGCATCGAAATCATCGAAAACATGCAAAATAAAGAATACCTCGGTGCTAAAGACAACTACCTGGACTGGAAAAAAGAAAGCGTGGTTGAGCAAAACTCCAGCGCCATAGACGTATTAAGTATTCGCAAAAAAGGCAGTGAGCAGAAGTACAACCAGATTAAATCGGCCATTGAAACGCTTGAGATTCATGCGCCCTACGACGGCCTGCTGGTTTACGAATCTAACTGGCGTGGCGAGAAGCCATCGGTGGGCGAAACCGTTTTTCCGGGGCGGCCAATCGCTAAACTCCCGGACCTGTCGAAAATGCAGGCCAAGGGCTATGTGCTGGATAAACAGGCCATCGGACTGGCACCCGGACAGCCGGTTACCATTTCCCTGGAAGCATACCCTAACAAGGTATTCACCGGCACCTTAAAACAGGTTTCCGGCTTCTCCAGAACCATCGCCCGAAACGCTCCTACCAAGTACTTTGAGGTGACGATAGACATTGACGATCAGGAATCGCCTATTCTCTCGCCGGGGCGCAAATTAAATGCCCGGATTGAAGTATCTAAAGGCGAAAGCAAGCTGATGGTGCCGATTCAGGCCATCTACAACGAACAGGGAGTCAACTACGTGTTTCGTAAAGACGGTTCCGGCTTCAGCCGCCAGCAAATTGAAATTGGCCAGAAAAACCTGCACTTTGTGGAAGTCACCAACGGTCTCAGTGAAGGCGATAGTATTGCCCTGTCGTACCGGGAGCTTATTTAATGTTAAACCAACTTACAATAACCAAAACCCGGTTGCTGGTGAGCGACGCCTTACATGAACTGCTGGCGCAAAAGCTACGCACTTTTTTAACCCTGCTGGGCATGATCTTTGGCGTTGGCGCGGTAATCGCTATGCTCAACATTGGTAAAGGTGCCGAGCAGGAAGCGCTGAAAATGATTGGCTCAATGGGGTTACAAAACCTGATTGTAGAATCCAAAAGCTACACCGCCGAAGAGCTGAAAGATATTCGCGAAGAATCGCTCGGCCTCAATTTGGCCGATGTGGAAGCTGCCATGGCGACCCTGCCCTTCATTACTCACTACAGTGGCGAAAAGCAGATTAAGCTATTTGCTCTCTACAGCGATTTTGCCAAAGCTGATGCATCCGCCGTGGGCGTTACCAGCAGCTACTTTGACCTTGCCAGTATGAGCGCTGCCCAGGGCCGGTTACTCAACGATGATGATGAGTTACACGTATCACAGGTTGCAGTGCTCGGCGCCGATGTCGCCAACACACTGTTCCCTGATAAAGATCCGCTAGGCCAGTTTCTTAAAATCAACCATGTGTGGTTTGAAGTGGTTGGCGTGATAGCGGCACCCGCATTCAATAAAGAAGCCTTTCAGGGCGTAAAAATTAACGGCGACAGAAACCGCGTGTTTATCCCGTTATCCACCAGCCAGAAAAAGCTCAACATGGAGCCCCTCGCCAGCGAGCTGGATGTGGTGAAGTTTGAAGTCGAAGAAGATTACTCTACCGTACTGGCGGCGAAAGCGGTAACCCAGTTGCTTGCGCAACGCCACGGCGGCATTGACGACTACAGCCTGATCATTCCGGTGGAACTGCTGGCACAACAGGAAAATACCCAGCGCATCTTTAACATCGTAATGGCGTGTGTGGCCGGTATTTCATTACTGGTTGGTGGCATCGGCATTATGAACATTATGCTGGCAAACGTGCTGGAGCGTACCAAAGAAATTGGTTTACTGCGTGCAGTAGGTGCCACTCAGCAGGATATTAAATTGCAGTTTATCGCCGAGAGTTTTGTGATTTCAGTGATAGGCGGCCTGCTGGGCATTTTCTTTGGCCTGGTGTTATCCGAGATTATCGGTTTCTACTCAGACTGGGCGGTAAGCTGGTCGTTAACGGCGATTGTATTATCGGTATCGATTTGCCTGTTAGTAGGTGTTGGCTTTGGTGTATTCCCGGCCATAAAAGCCTCAAAACTAAACCCAATAGACGCCCTCCATTCAGACTAAAACCGGACATAGTCCGGTTTTATCCCGGAAACTCCGTAAGGGGTTATCCGGGATCGCCCCCCATTTCTGACTATTTTTATCCCGGTTTTGCAACGCAAAGACCGGGATCGCCTCTACTACTGACTATTTTATCCCGGAAACTCCGTAAGGGGTTATCCGGGATCTCCTCTATTACAAAGTCCGGTTTTATCCCGGAAACACCGTAAGGGGTTATCTGGGATTGCCCTCAGGGAGCGCCTTAACACTTCATACCGGAAGCGGCTTTAGCCGCTATCCGGTATCTCCTGAAAAGTTTTGCTCACTCAAAAATACTGTTTCAGGTCGTCAGCCTTTTTAGAAGATCCCGGCTCGGCGGCCGGGATGACATAACTACAAACCGTCATCCCCGCATGCTTTAAGCGGGGATCTCCTGACATGATATTGTGGATTATTAAATCCTTGAGGAAAAAAGCTGTTTGAGGCGAGTCAGCCTATATAGAAGATCCCGGCTCGACGGCCGGGATGACAAAACTATAAACCGTCATCCCCGCATGCTTTAAGCG
>JAYZXK010000051.1:0-2861 GCA_036141415.1 Pseudomonadota bacterium | reverse complement strand
ATCAAGGCGCAAGCTTCATTCAATCGATGACCCAAAAAGCACTCGACGCGGGTTCTGCGCAAGTGATTGTGGTTACCGCCGATGCAAACGAAGGCTTTCCTTTTAAAAAAAACGACGCCCTCAAAGCTACGTTTTTTCATAAAGCTCAAGTTGTAATTTTATATAAAACAGAGAGTTAAGATCGTTATTAATGAACATTGTTGCTTTCGGGATTCAATCAATACGGAACCACTGATATGGCGGCCACGGACGTTGCCCACTGAGGATCAAATAATGCGAGCAGACTGGGAAATTGAACGAAAATTTGTTGTTACTTACTTACCTGAAGGATTACTCGAAACGCGGAAGCCAGTAGTGATCAGGCAAGGTTATATTGCAGCGCAGGGAGACCGGCACATAAGAATTACTGACGAAGACGGCAACTATACAATGACAGTCGAGCAAGGAGTTGGCCTAAAACGTCTCGACACCGAAATTTCCATTAGTGCAGAGCAGTTTAATGCTTTATGGCCGCTAACCCAGCATATGCGGGTTGAGAAAAAACGTTATCGTATCGGTTTTTTCGGCCATAAGCTGTTATTAGATGTGTTTACCGGTCATTTGGACCCGCTGATTCTTGTTGAGGTGGCGTTCGACAATGAGGTCCACAGTCGGCAATTTCTGCCGCCGGATTTTGCCGAACTGGAAGTGACCCACCGGCGCGAATATCAAAACGTTCACTTGGCCAGAACGGGCTTACCGGACACCTTAGCAATGGCCAATGCTTATTAGTACCAACAAAAACGCCAGACCTGAGTCTGGCGTTGTAGGCAAAAAGCGTGGGGCTTATACCGAAGCGCGCAACGCTTCTGCTTTATCGGTTGCTTCCCATGGGAAGCTGTCACGGCCAAAGTGGCCATATGCAGCGGTAGGCTGGTAAATGGGGCGTTCCAGGTCGAGCATTTTGATAAGGCCATAAGGACGCAAATCAAAGTGCTCTTTAACCAGTGCGACCAGGGTGGCTTCGTCATACTGGCTGGTACCAAAGGTATCGATGCTGATAGACGTTGGCTCTGCTACACCAATGGCGTAAGAGACCTGAATTTCACAACGCTTGGCCAGGCCCGCCGCCACAATGTTCTTCGCTACATAACGCCCGGCGTAGGCTGCCGAACGGTCTACTTTTGACGGGTCTTTACCCGAGAAAGCACCGCCGCCGTGACGCGCCATACCACCGTAGGTATCTACAATGATCTTTCGACCTGTCAGACCGCAGTCACCCATAGGGCCGCCGATAACAAAACGTCCGGTAGGGTTGATATGAAACTTGGTATTGGCGGTAATCCATTCGGCCGGTAGTACCGGTTTGATCACTTCTTCCATTACTGCTTCACGTACGGTTTCGGTAGATACCGAATCGCAATGCTGGGTAGACAGTACCACTGCATCAATACCTACCGGCACGTTATCTTCGTAAATAAAGGTTACCTGGCTTTTCGCATCCGGACGCAGCCAGTTGAGCTTGCCCGACTTACGCATTTCTGCCTGACGCTGCACCAGCCGGTGGGAATAGGTAATAGGTGCAGGCATTAGTACTTCGGTTTCGTCGCTGGCATAACCAAACATCAGGCCCTGGTCGCCAGCACCTTGTTCTTCCGGACGTGAGCGATCTACACCCTGATTAATATCCGGTGACTGCTTACCAATGGCATTAAGTACCGCGCATGAATCTGCATCAAACCCCATATCTGAATGGGTGTAGCCAATTTCGCGCACGGTCTGACGCGTCAGTTCTTCAATATCTACCCATGCAGAGGTAGTGATTTCACCACCAACCAGCACCATACCGGTTTTTACATAAGTTTCGCAGGCGACACGCGCCTTGGGATCCTGTTGCAGGATTGCATCCAGTACCGCATCGGATATTTGATCGGCAATCTTGTCCGGATGGCCTTCAGAGACTGACTCGGACGTAAATAAATGGGCTGCCATTACATGCTCCGTGTTTATTTAAATGTATATTCGGGGCGTATTGCTTACCTGAACACTGCTAGAAACAGTAAACTCACCGTTCTGGCGCTGTTTTACGGCGATTGTGCTCATTGTAGATCAATACACATGCAACTATTGTAGCAAGCATGTGTATAAATACCAGTCTTTACTTCTGGACGTCTAAAAGTCTATTTGTTACGTTAACTTGACAGTCCCCCGGCTTAGCGATGGTGACTAGCTGTTTCTGTGACGCCAGAAAATGGACTGATGAGAACGAAACACATTGAACTGCACCGGCCGGTGGGTAACAATATGGGACACTGAGTGAGAGTGTATTGCTGTTTGCTGAATTTGCTGTGAACAAATGGCGCTCAGTCTAAGCAAACACAAATACATTAGTACTTCGCTGATGTGTCAATAAATACAGTAAATTGCCACCTCAACTGGCACTCAACTACAATTCAGGAGTCAACATGCCGTCTCGTCGAGAACTTGCCAATGCTGTAAGAGCATTAAGTATGGATGCTGTTCAGAAAGCCAAATCAGGTCATCCTGGTGCGCCTATGGGCATGGCAGACATCGCCCAGGTACTGTGGTGCGATCATCTGCAACACAACCCGGCCGATCCAGCCTGGGCAAATCGCGACCGTTTTGTACTATCTAATGGTCATGGCTCGATGCTGCTGTATTCACTACTGCACCTTACCGGCTACGCACTGCCTATCGACGAACTCAAGCAATTCCGTCAGTTACATTCTAAAACACCGGGTCACCCTGAGTATGGTTACGCACCAGGTGTTGAAACCACTACTGGTCCGCTGGGGCAGGGCATTACCAATGCGGTAGGCATGGCGCTGGCTGAAAAAGTGCTGGCTGCGCAATTTAACCGC
>JAYZXK010000050.1:0-6727 GCA_036141415.1 Pseudomonadota bacterium | reverse complement strand
GTGTTGGATAAGGTAGTGGGGCAGCGCCTGTTTAAGAACGCCTGAACCTACGCCGTGAACGACACACACGCAGTCGACATGCTCCTGCCAGGCGGTGTGCAGTAAAGCGGCTAATTCATATTTCGCCTGCGCCTTGGTGAGGCCGTGTAAGTCAAGAATGTAATCCGGGCTGTAATCGCCCCGGCGCAACTGTTTGAGCTCATAACCCGGTACATCTTGTCGGCAATAGCGGAGTGCGCCCTCTGGCGGAATAAACCCTTCAAAGGCGTCAGAAAACTCAAAGCTGGCCTGGGCTTGTCGGTGAGTTTTTTGCTGGCGACGAATTTTCACTTCCGGGCGGGGCGTCTCCGGCACAAAAGTATCCTGCTTTAAAGGCGCTACGCCTTTAATTTCTTGTCGAAATAACGCCATATCATCACTGTCTTCGGTGTCCTGTTGGGCGCTGACAGGGGGAAATTGCGACTTAAATTTCACAGGCCAGGTTTCCTAATCTTTACTACGGGCGATTTTGCATTAAATTAAGCATGTCCGAAGCGGACAACATTATGTATCATACCAGCTTTATCATTTCAGGACATTGTAGCCCGTATGACCGACAAGTTTTACCTCGACGAAGCCATTGCTGATCTGCACTCCATGTTAGACATGGTGCGCTGGGCGGTCAGCCGGTTTAATGATGCAGAACTGTTTTATGGTCACGGCACCGACAATGCCTGGGATGAGGCGGTAAGCCTGGTATTTTATGCCCTGCATTTACCTCACACGTTAACCTCTCAAACCGGCGACGGTGTGTTTGCTGCACGGCTCACTAAGAGTGAGCGCAGTAAGGTGGCCGAGCTGGTACTGCAACGAGTACAAACGCGTTTACCTCTGCCTTATATTACTCATGAAGCTTGGTTTTGCGAACTGCTGTTTTATGTGGATGAGCGGGTGCTCATCCCACGCTCACCATTTGCTGAGCTAATTCAGGGCAAGTTTGCGACACATCTGCAGGATAATCCCACGCGCATTCTGGATATGTGCACCGGTGGCGGTTGCATAGCTATTGCACTGGCCTATGCGTTTGATGAGGCACAGGTTGATGCGGTGGATATCAGTGCTGATGCACTGGCCGTAGCAGAACTGAATATAGAAGAACACGGACTGAGCGAGCGGGTTTTCCCTTTGTACTCCGATTTGTTCAGTCAGCTCGAAGGACAACAATACGACTTAATCGTATCAAACCCGCCTTATGTGGACGCTGAGGATATGGCCGATTTGCCGGTAGAATTCCAGCACGAACCAGAACTGGCACTGGCCGCCGGGGATGATGGCCTCGATTTAGTCGAAACCATGATTGCCCGGGCCGGCAATTACCTTACCGAGCAGGGCGTCATGTTCGTCGAAGTCGGCAACAGCCTGGTGCATATGGAAGCCAGGTTCCCGGGACTGGATATAGAGTGGGTCGAACTGGCACAGGGTGGCCATGGTATTTTCGCTGTAACCAAAGCAGCATTAGACAGTTACAACCAACAGGATAAATAGAGAGATGGCGGGTAATACTTTCGGTAAAATATTTACGGTATCCACCTTTGGTGAGAGTCACGGCATCGCCCTTGGCGGTGTGGTAGACGGTTGTCCTCCGGGACTGGAACTGACCGAAGAAGATTTACAGGTAGATTTAGACCGTCGTAAACCAGGTACCTCACGCTATACCACAGCCCGTCGCGAAGACGACGAAGTGCAAATTTTATCTGGCGTGTTTGAAGGCAAAACCACTGGCACCAGTATTGGCCTGCTGATTAAAAACAAGGATCAGCGTAGTCAGGATTATTCCAATATAGCCAACCGCTTCCGTCCGGGGCATGCCGATTATACCTACCAGCAAAAATACGGTCTTCGCGATTACCGTGGCGGCGGTCGCTCCTCGGCGCGTGAAACGGCCATTCGCGTTGCTGCAGGCGGCATTGCTAAAAAATATCTCGAGCAGGTTCATGGGATTAAAATTCACGGCTTTCTGTCGCAGTTAGGGCCGGTTGCTATCGACACAGTTGACTACAGCATTATTAACGAAAACCCGTTTTTCTGCCCGGATGCATCGAAACTTGAAGCGCTGGATGAATACATGCGCGACCTGAAAAAGTCCGGCGACTCAATCGGTGCAAAAGTGTCTGTGGTTGCCACCAATATGCCGGTAGGCCTGGGTGAGCCGGTATTTGACCGTCTCGATGCCGATATTGCCGGTGCCATGATGGGCATTAACGCGGTTAAAGGCGTGGAAGTGGGTGATGGCTTTGATGTAGTGACCCAAAAGGGCAGTGAACATCGTGACACACTAACACCCGATGGCTTTGCCTCTAATCACTCTGGCGGCGTATTAGGCGGCATTTCAACGGGGCAGGATCTGGTAGTACACATGGCACTTAAGCCCACCTCAAGTATCTCAGTACCCGGCGAAACCATTGATACTGAAGGCAACGCTATTGATATCGTGACCAAGGGGCGTCATGACCCGTGCGTAGGTATTCGTGCCGTACCCATCGCCGAAGCCATGTTAGCACTGGTGTTAATGGATCATTGCCTGCGCCACCGCGCACAAAATGCGGCGGTTCATTGCACTACGCCGATTATTCCGGGTTCAGCCAAATAAGATGCTGAATCCGATACTCAAGTAATGGCGGCTCCTTCCAGCCGCTTTGCTCTTATAGCGCTCAGCCTTACCTACGCTCTGTATTTTGGTCAGTTAGGGGTCATTACTCCTTACCTTGGCGTCTTTCTTGATGGGCGTGGTTTCACGTCGGTAGAAATTGGCGAGTTGTTTGCGGTTATCACCCTGGCACGCATTGTCGGCCCTTCGCTGTGGGCAGGGGTTGCCGATCGCACCGGTAAAATACTGTTTATTTTAAGACTCGGTAGCGGTTTAACCGTACTGAGTTTTATTGGTGTGTTCTGGGCTTACTCATTCTGGTATCTGACGCTCGTTATGGGCCTGATGATGATGTTCTGGACCGCAGTGTTGCCGCAGCTGGAAGTACTCACCCTGCAAACTATCGAAGGCGACTCTAAACGTTACGGCCGTATACGCTTGTGGGGCAGTATTGGCTTTATCGTACTCACTGTTTTAGTTGGTAAGGCACTGGACTTCTTTTCTACCGACGCGCCAATTTATGCTTCGATGCTGGTTTTAGTCGGGCTCTTTATCAGCAGTCTCACGCTTACTCAGCCACAAAACCTTAAAGCTAAAGCAGCCGTCGCAGTGCGGATCATGCCTTTTCTGCGGGATAAAGTGGCGGTGCTGTTTTTGCTGTCTAATGCCTTATTGCAATTGAGCTTTGGGGCGTATTACGGCTTTTTTGCATTGTACATGCGGGATTTGGGGTATTCCGGCATGCAAACCGGTTTACTGATTGCGCTGGGAGTAACGGTAGAGGTTGGCATTTTCCTGGTCGCCCAGCGGTTAATCTCCCGCTTTGGTGTGTGGCGTTTAATGGTGTTTTGCCTGCTGGCTACGGGCTTACGCTGGCTGGTTCTGGGCACCCTGGCAGACATGTTCTGGCTGGTTTTCTTCAGTCAGTTTATCCATGCTCTAAGCTTTGGCTTAAATCACTCTACCTCGATGCATTTTATCCATCATTATTTCCCTACCCAGATCCACGGACGGATCCAGGCCGCCTATATCAGTCTGGCGTTTGGTCTTGGCGGGGCAGTTGGTAATTATGCTGCGGGACTGCTTTGGCAACAAGGCGCGGGAGCTATGTTAACTTTTTCGGCCGCCGGGGCCTGTGCGGCGGCAGGTGGATTGGTATTATTGCTTGCAACGCCTCAGCAAATGGAAAAGCGTCAGGAGAGATCAAGGGGTCAGGTTCTTTGAAAATATTTTCTCATGGTGAGGTAAAACTTTAGTTTGCCGCAACTAAAAACTGACCTGCTGAGCAGTATAAATTGTTAGGTTTTCAAATAAGAATTAAGCCAGTTTGTTTTCAGGGAGAAGTAAAATTGGCTCGTCGTCCGAGGGTATTGGTTCCAAATATGCCCGTACACGTTGTTCAACGCGGGAATAATAGACAAGCGTGTTTTTTTCAGGCTAAAGACTATGCCGTTTACCTTAAAAAGCTTAAAGAGTGTGCAGAAAAATTTAATGTGCAGATACATTGTTTTGTCTTAATGACAAACCATGTTCATTTACTTTTGCAAGCATCAGACTATGAGGGCATTAGTCATGTTATGCAGAGTTTAGGGCGTTATTATGTTCGCTATTTCAATACCACTTACAATCGAACTGGCACGCTTTGGGAAGGCAGATTTAAATCAAGTTTGGTGGACTCTGATGAGTACCTGCTGCAGGTTTACCAATATATTGAGTTAAATCCGGTCAGAGCAAAAATGGTAAATCACCCAAAAGATTATGCATGGAGTAGCTATCATGCAAACGGAGGCTATAAAAATATTGCTATGATAGAGCCTCATCCTCTGTATTTATCCCTCGGCATAGACGCCAAGAGTCGAAAATTGGCTTATAACCGTCTTCTCGACAACTCGTTATCAAATGAGATATTGAACAAGATTAGATTATCAATTAATAAGTCCAGGGTGCTGGGCGATGATAAATTTGTAAAGCAGATATCCGCAAAGCTTGAACGCTTTGCCGGATATCTTGAACACGGAGGGGATAGACGCTCTGAAGAGTTTAAGGAATGGCTTCAAAGAATCTGACCCCTTGATCGCTATTGCCTGATACAGCGGGCTATTACTGCAGGCTCGCCATCGTCCTGTATCTGTTCGAGTTTTACGTCGAATTTCCATAGCCGGTGCAGGTGGCGCATCACTTCGTCTTTGCTGTCGGCCAGAGGGATCCCATTTTGCGGTACATATCGTAAAGTGAGCGATCGATCGCCGCGGACATCCACGTTATACACCTGAATATTGGGTTCTAAGTTACTCAGGTTATACTGGGCGGAGAGCTTTTCCCGAATCGCGCGGTAGCCGCGCTCGTCGTGAATGGCCGATACGCTCACATAGGGTTTATCAGAGTCATCTTCTACCGCGAACAGTTTAAAATCCCGCATGACTTTGGGTGATAAAAACTGACTGATAAAGCTTTCATCCTTAAAGTTATGCATGGCGAAATGTACGGTTTCGAGCCAGTCCTTACCTGCAATGTCCGGAAACCAGTAGCGGTCTTCTTCGGTAGGCTCCTGGCAAATACGTTTGATATCCATAAACATATTAAAGCCCAGTGCATAAGGGTTAATACCACTGTAATAGGGACTGTTGTAATCAGGTTGAGTAACCACGCTGGTATGGCTGTGCAGGAATTCCAGCATAAAACGGTCGGTGACCAGCCCCTCATCATAAAGCTTGTTTAAAATATGGTAATGCCAGAAACACGCCCAGCCTTCGTTCATTACCTGGGTTTGCTTTTGCGGATAAAAATACTGCGACACTTTGCGCACGATGCGCACAATTTCACGTTGCCAGGGCTCCAGCAACGGGGCATTTTTTTCAATGAAATAAAGCAGGTTTTCCTGAGGCTCCGCCGGGAAACGCATAGCCTTGGGCTGATTTTTTTCTTTGCTGTCGGGCAGGGTGCGCCACAGTTCATTTACCTGCGATTGCAGATACTTGGCCCGTTGTTTCTGGCGGCTCTTTTCTTCCTGCAGCGATAGCTTCTGCGGGCGTTTGTAACGGTCTACCCCCAAATTCATTAGCGCGTGGCAGGAGTCCAGCGTTTGCTCGACTTCTTCGTAACCGTATTTTTGTTCGCACTTGGCAATATAGTTTTTAGCAAACACCAGATAATCGATAATCGAACTGGCATCGGTCCAGGTTTGAAACAGGTAATTGCCTTTAAAAAAGGAGTTGTGCCCGTAACAGGCATGAGCCATTACCAGCGCCTGCATAGTAATGGTATTTTCTTCCATCAGGTAAGCAATACACGGATTGGAATTAATCACTATTTCGTAGGCCAGGCCCATCTGACCACGGCGGTATTGCTGCTCGTTCTGAATGAATTTCTTGCCAAATGACCAGTGGGTATAATTGATTGGCATACCAATGCTGGCATAGGCATCCATCATTTGCTCGGCGGTGATCACCTCAATTTGGTTCGGATATATGTCGAGTTTGTATTCTTTAGCAATACGGTCTATTTCAGTTTCGTACTGAGCCAGCATGTCGAAGGTCCAGTCGGGCCCGTCGCTGAGTGTTTTCTTTACTTCTGCTACTTCAGCCGTCATTAGCTTCCTCCGCTGGTTTCACTGGTTTTTTCAAACAGTTCACGGAATACAGGATAGATATCGCTGACCGAGATGATGTGTTTGCAAACAAAGTTACTGCAGGCTTCCTCCACGCTTTGGTATTCACGCCACAGGCTTTGGTGCTGGCGTTCGGTAATTTCGATGTAAGCGAAATAGCGCGTTACCGGCAGCAGGTTTTTCATCAGAATGTCGCGACACTGTGGTGAGTCGTCGGCCCAGTTATCGCCGTCGGAGGCCTGCGCTGCATAAATGTTCCAGTCACTGTCCTGGTAGCGTTCAGCAATAATTTCGTCCATCAGTTTGAGAGCACTGGACACGATGGTACCGCCGGTTTCCTGGGAGTAGAAAAACTCCTGCTCATCGACCTCTTTGGCTTGGGTATGATGGCGAATGTATACCACCTCGACGTTTTTATAGGTCCGGCTTAAAAACAAATAGAGCAGGATATAAAAACGTTTAGCCATGTCTTTGGTGGCCTGATCCATCGAGCC
>JAYZXK010000049.1:0-3016 GCA_036141415.1 Pseudomonadota bacterium | reverse complement strand
GCAACTACGTGAACTGTCTTTTGTCACTTAAATCCATCAAAAATCAGGTTCGCAAGCAACCGCTATCCGTACAGGCTGTGTGAAAAATATAGTCTTTAGCTGACGATTACAATCCGACCATCTGATGTCCGCTTCCCGCTCAAAGCCGCCTTGAGCAGTATAAATCTATATTACTCAGTATGATGCAAGGTTAGTTTCCGACCCCTAAAGGCAAAGCATTCCAACTAACGGAGTCCATGTTTTGGGACTCACAAAAGAAAGACGGCGCTTAATGCGCCGCCTTGTTTTAGTCTGTAATTGGTTTAGCTTACATCTTCATGGCCGCTTTCACCTTATCACGGTGACTGCGACTCACTTTTAGCTCGGTATCGTTATTCAGAATGAGGTGATACTCACCGCTAATGTGACTCACCAGTTTTTTCACATAACGAATATTAGCGATAGCTGAACGGTGAACACGCACAAACAATTGCGGGTTTAATTCCTGCTCCAGTTCTTTCATGGTTTTACGCATAATATGCATGCCATCCAGGGCGTGGACACACATGTAATCACCGGCTGCATCAATCCACTGAATATCAGATACATTTACCCGGGTAACTTCTGAGCCGTCTTTAATCGCCAGTACATCCGGATAAGGATTCGTTTCTACAGCTTCACCACTGGCAAGCTTACGTAAAATTTCTTCGCAATCGTCGCCGGTTAATTCGGCAACCAGATTGACCAGCTTTCTGGACTGCTCATCCTGGTTCTGGGTGGCAAAGTATTCGCGAACTTTCTTAATGGCGGCACTGAGGCGCTCGTCATCGGCCGGTTTAAGCAGGTAATCGAGTGCGTGGACATCAAAAGCCTTAATGGCGTAGCTGTCGTAGGCGGTAACAAAGATAATCATCGGGATGGGCTGTTTCAGCTCTTTGAGCTTGTTGATTACCTGAAAACCGTTTAATCCGGGCATTTGAATATCGAGAAAGACCAGATCCGGACGATGCTGAGAAATCATACTGACTGCGTCCAGACCATTCTGACATTCAGCAACCACTTCTACATCATCGAACTTTTCCAGGCGTAAGCGTAAGCCACTGCGGGCCAAAGGCTCATCGTCGACGATAAGAGTTTTAATTTTTTGCTGACTCATTTAAATATCCTTTACATCATAAGGAATACGAACACTAACGCGTACTCCCTGCGGCTGATTATGTTCAACCGTAAAAGCAAAATTCCGATTATACAAAGCGTGCAGGCGTTCTTTTATATTAGGCAGACCCACACCGCCGGTGCGGCTTAACTGACCATCCAGAATGTCTGCCCCCGGGCCGTTATCGGCTACATCGAGGAGCAGATCGTTACCAAATCTGCGTGCATCAATGGTGAGCTTGCCTGCATGTTCAAGCTTAGAGATAGCATGCTTGATGGCATTTTCAACGATTGGTTGCAGTATCATACTTGGAACCATAGCGTTTTCGCAATCTTCTTCGATATTCCAGACCACTTCCAGACGTTCGCCAAAACGCACTTTTTCGATTTCTAAATATAACCGTAATGCTTTGATTTCCTGACCTAATGCCACTTTTTTAATAGGGTCGTTATCCAGCGAGTAACGCAGGAAGTCACTCAGTCTCGACACCATGGCTTCGGCGGTGTCGTTGTTCTTCATCAGGATCAGCGTCGAAATGGCGTTAAGCGTATTAAACAGGAAATGCGGATTAAGCTGATAGCGCAGCATTTTAAGATGCGCCTGGTGAGCCATGGTGCTGGCCTTTAAGGCATTTTGCTTTTCGCGCTGCAGCATCTCAAAGTTTTTGATACCAAAATACAAACCGCTCCAACAGCCAATCATGATCATTGAATCAATGGTATTGCTGAAATACATATACCAGGCATCGGGCCTGAAGCCGTGTTTGTAGATTTCCCAGTAGTTAACGTTCTTGACTACTGCCCATAACAGTGCAACAGCATAAGACGCGGCCAGCACGGTGAGCAGTAACTTAACGGCTCCCTGATTGCGCGCCCAGCGATACACGTAGCGCAGCGGGATAGTTAAAATCCAGCCGGCATAGGAATTGAGAATAATAATAAACAGAAAAATGGGGCGAACTTCATGCAAAAACGACCCAATGTAATAAACCACAGCGAATCCCGCCCACCCTGCGGTATGCAATACCCAGAATAAGCGTTCGTTGTTTTCAAATAGTCGCTGCCACTTCAGCACAAAGGTACCAGATTGTTTTATCATCTACTGCATTATACGTGTATTTATGAGGGTGAATAATGACTTAGTCGTAATTGATTTACGATTTATCGCACTATTGTCATACCTGAGGGTAACAGGCAATGTGGACGGTACAGTCTTTACGCACTAATTGCCACATTGCCGGAAGATTAATAACTAATATTTAACCGTTTAAGCCAGCTACCCCATACCCAGGCAGGGCCAATCAACAAAAAACGTAAATCGGTGAAAAACGACGGCCGCTTACCTTCAATAGCGTGGCCAATAAACTGCAGAACCCACATTATCGCAAATACCCCGACACTCACCTGCCAGACCGGCACCGCCGATTGGGCGATTTGTTCAATAATCAGGAAGCAGGCAATGGTTAGCAGTGTCATGGCGGCTCCAATCGGGCCGGACAGCAGGAAGTAGTAATACAGCACCGGGATAGCGAGTATATGCGCAAAGTTAATCCCGTATTGTTCAATAAAGCCCGGCACTGGTATAGACCAGACCAACCCGATTACTGAAAAGTAAATTGCCGGCACGGCCAGGTTATGAATCATCTTATTGATTGGATTCATGTGGCTTTCTGAATATTCGTTAAACAGCCGTTCAATATCACGCATAAAATTTGTCCCTGTTTCCTGTCTGATACGGAATGAGGCAAATATTTGTTTTATGGTCGCCCTCTTTCCGCCGCTGGTACAACCAGCGTAGCTTCTATCCTAAAGCTCAACAATGAAACGATCCAACAATTTTTTAACAATTTCTGCGTCAGCGGCAAATTGAACACCATAAAAC
>JAYZXK010000048.1:0-11548 GCA_036141415.1 Pseudomonadota bacterium | reverse complement strand
CTTTTCTAATGACGCTCGATGAGTCAATAAAAATACATTTAATTTACCTCATTGCCAAAAGTTGCAATCGTGTAGCACAACGAATACCGCAATCAATACACTGATTTGAGTTTATTGAGATGTCTCGGCAAAGCATTTAATCGACGCGTAAGAAGCAGTTAGCAGGTAATGAAACTTACGTCAGATTGCCATTAACTCAAGTAGCAGAAAACAGCCGCTAATGAATATATTTATTAGATTAAACATATGAAATTTAAAGAAATGACGTAAACACGACACGAAAATGTCGTAACAATGTCGGCTGATTTTGGTTACTATTTCACTAGAATTATCGTGACACGGAGTAGCACATAACAATGAAAAGTGCCCAATTTGCAGAACAGTTAACCTACCAGCGAAAGTTGAGAGGTCTGTCGCAGGAGCAGTTAGCGGAAAAAACAAAAGTTACCGTTCGTACCATCCAGCGAATCGAAAAAGGAGCCGTCACTCCGCACCTGCGAACCGTGAAGCTATTAGCCGCCGCGCTTGAAATAGAAGTGGATGATTTGTTGCAGCTTGATGATCCTCGCGAGGAGAATATTCAGACCAAGTGGCTATTACTCATGCATGCCTCACCGTTTATTGGGGTTGTGCTGCCGTTTTTGAATATTCTGTGCCCCTTGTTTGTGTGGGTACACAAACGCGAAGACAGCCCGATATATGATAGCCAGGGGCGTGCTGTAATAAATTTCCAGATAACCATGACACTGTTATATGTGCTGGCATTTATTTTCCTGCTCACTATTAAGGGCTTCGGCTTTTTATTCTTTATCGCAGTTGTACCTCTTAATGCCGTTATCATGCTTGCCAACATTATCGCCGTAATGCGACATCGAAAATGTTATTACCCTGCGATTCCCTTTTTAGGTATGAAGCACGGATAGCGATAACACTCTTTAACCCCAAATTGAGAATCTATATTATGAAAGCGATAATTTACTATCTGCTTATGGCAACACTTGCGCTAAATTCACAATCGGTCGCGAGTGCTGAACCCCAAACCATCGACGAAAAAATCGAGAAATTTAAAACCTATGTTAAGCATTTTCGTCAACAAAACCTGATCCCGAGTCTGTCTGTGGCGCTTGTCAAAGACGGTGAGATTATCATGCTGGAAAGCGTCGGTTTTCAGGATCATGATGCCGAGGAGCCAACTACTGAGAACACCAGTTACCTTGCAGCCTCTATTACCAAAACGTTCACGGGCGCAACATTGTTAGCAATGGATGCTGACGGCCATATTGATCTCGATGCAGATTTTACTACCTTGAGCGACTGGGATCGTCGCTGTCACTGGATAACCACCAGTGGTTCAATCTTCGGTGGTGGTACCCTGGATAATGGCTACCATGTGCCGGAACTACAATGTGATCAGGTCATTACACTGCGCCAGGTGCTTCAACATCAGGTCCAGGGTAAGCCAGGTAGCAGCTTTTTCTATAATCCGATCGTGTTTGGTCGTCTTTCCAATTGGGTAGAGGAGAACACCGACCAAAGTTGGCGTTACTGGGTTAACAAGTACGTAATCCAACCCGGTGAGCTGGAAAATATCGCCGCAGGCTGGCGCGATGAAAAGGCAAGCTCAGTGCTAACGCACCTCGCGCCCCCTTTTCGCCATGCGCCTGAAGAATCTGACGGGCTGGCCAACGCAATACTGCCAAATACTGAGCTGAACGCTAGCTCCGGCATCATCGCCAGTGCCAAAGCGTTGGCCCACTACTCAATCGCACTGGATGAGGGAAGGATCCTATCCGGGCCTTTGCGTGAAACGATGTGGAGCCCTGCCGCAGACACTAATGGGCAACCCATGCCCTATGCCTATGGCTGGTTTGTACAACAATGGCAGGGGCACCGCCTTGTCTGGCATGGCGGCTGGTGGCCTGACGCTTATGCCGGTTTGTTGTTAAAAGCGCCCGAGGATGGGCTAACCCTGGTAGCGCTAGGTAACACCGACGGTGTTCGAAACGAGATCAACAGCCTTACCGGCGCACATATTGAACAAAACCCATTGGCTCTGAAATTCCTGGAATTATTCGTCGCCGGAACAAAGTCGTTTAGCAACTAAAACTTTTATCAGAATTTGAGTAGCCCTCACCGAACACAACACGCATATTGAAAACAACAGTGCCGGATAGAAGAAATATCTCTCTCCGGCCGCTTTACTCAAGAAACTGTCAGATTTGCTCTCGTTTTGTTATTTAGAATGTCAAAATTTAAGCGACGACTAATCTTTTTAATCGGCCTGTAATGACAACTCCACACTGCTTGACTGAGACTGCAGGTGCTCCCGACTGTTAAGTAAAAACAGGCGCCCGGCGTCTACCTGAGCCTGATTGACCAGATAGGCTTTAACGCGTTTGCCTCGCTCCTGAGCCAGCGCGGCCAGCTCACTCTCGGGAATGGAAATACTGTCTCTCAAGCGATTGTACATCGCAATATGCAGCGCTCGCGTCACCTGTTGTTCGGTGACGGGTTCCTCATTATTGTTTTGCAGTTGTGCCCGGATCCGCTGCTGTTCGTCCTGCACCGAATCTGAAAATGTTTCGCTAAACAGGGTTTCCAGCGTACTCGCTAACGGCCCCTCAAGGGGCACATTACTGGCAGAGAAGTTATCCGGTAAAGCATCCTGTGCACTGCGCTCAAGAAGTTGTTGGTGTAATTGCGCCACCGCCAGTTCCCGGGCGTCGCTCACTGCATCGACGGTGCCCTCAATACTTACCCGTAAACCCGGCCGCTTATTCAGCGCTTCGGCCAGCGTAGTGAGGCGTTGTGTAGCTTGTTCATCGAGAGTGTTCTGGCCTGCGGCGAAATCGACCCGGTTAAGTTCATCCTCACTGCCCACTAGGCTGGCCAGAAAGGTAAACGGTGCCGTCACGGCTTTGGTTATAAGATTGCCCAAGGCGTTTAATATAATCGAGCCAAAACTGAAATCCGGATTATCCAGATCGCCAGACACCTCAAGACCGAGATCGATCACCCCGTCGTTATCCTGCAGTAACGCTACAGCCAGGCCCAGTGGCAAACTCAGCGCCTGCTCCGAATCGCTTTTTCTGCCCAGCGTAAGCTGATCAATTACTACGTGATTATTACCGTCGAGCTCACTGTTTTGCACCTTGTAGCGAACATCCAAAGACAAAAGCCCTTTATCGATGTAATAGCCCATGTAAGTGCCTGAATAAGGGTTCACCGAAGTGAGCTCAGCGCCCTCAACGGCAAAATCCAGATCGAGGAACAGCTCTTCCAGCAAGGGGTTAATCTCGCCTTTGAGGGACACCGGCGCATAGCTGTCTATCTTGCCGTTAATGGCAACCTTCGCCGCACTCCCGGCATCGGAGGTGAGTTGTTCAATAGAGCCGTTTAACGACTCAATACTCGATGCAAACTGCGGTGTTAAGGACTCATCAGCAAAGTAAGCACTGCCGTTATTAAGATTGATGGTCGCGATACTGATTGCTAACGGAGAGCCTCCAGCTTCGCCAGTTTCTGGCGTATCAACAGAGTCTCTTTCAGCTTCGCCGGTTTCTGGCGTATTAACAGAGCCTTCTTTAGCGTCACCGATTTCCGATGCGTTGTCAGAAGAAGATTCACCACTACGTACTATCGCACCGATATTGGTTCGTTTTTGCTCGTCGATAAGGATTTTCGCGTAGGGCTCGGTAATATCAACCGAGGCGATATCCAGCGTATTGTTGTCAAGACTGAAGCGTAGATCGGCTACGTCCAGGGATTGCCATTTAACTAACGGCTCGTAGTGCAGTCCATCCAGAATGGTCAGGTTATCAACGCTTGCATCACCACTCACCTGTAGCGTTTTACCGCTCTCTGCAACTTCGTAGCGGATAGTGGCAGACAGTGCCCCCTCAGATAAGGATAAATTAACGAAAGGCGTTAAATACGACTGCACCTGTGACAACGCGATATCCGAGATTGTAAGCTCACCGGCCACTGCCTGCGTTGCCAGATCAGCACTGCCGCGAGTGATTAATTCTCCCTGGACATTCTCAGGTATAGCCTGAGAATTACCGCTTATAGCCAGTGCAACTTCATAGTCAACCGGCGATGAAAAGTGACTGTCTATTTCACTTGTCATCACCGTTATCGGATGGACCCGCCAGTACATACTCTGCGCAACGGCTTTGTCGTGCAGTTGAACATCTCCCTCGCTAATCGCCAGCTCACCCAGCACAACCTGCCAGGCGTTTGTGTCCTCTGGCTGCGGGTTATCTTCGGGTTCAGCGTTATTTTGTGCTATTCCGGCAGGCATCAGCAGACTAATCAAATCCAGCCCGTCATCGTTGTAAACGCCGTTGATATAAGGTGCTTTAAGCTTCAAGCCAGCAATATCCACCCGCTGTGAATCGGTGTCGAGCCGCATATCGGTTAAGCTAAACGTGTCCAGCGCAATGCGTTGACGGGTTGGATCAGACAGCGCCAGTGAGTGAATGGCCAGCTGACCGTCATTTGCCCTGAAGCGAAAGCCTTGCTCTGTTTCCCTCATGTCATAACCTACTGAGAAATCCAATGTCCCATCGGTTAACCGCGCTTTGATGATGTCATCAGACAGCGGCCATAAAGGTGGCAGGGCTAGTTTCTTAATCACCACCTTGCCGGTAAGGGCCAATGGTGCCAGCTGAAACAGACCATCCACGTACAGGGTGCCGCCTTCGGTAGTGGTTACATTCACCTGGTACAGATTATCCGGGCTGCCTTGTTCCTCGCTTCGTGCGTTATCCGAAATGGTTGCGTGGGTATCCAGATTAGCCAGCTCCAGCGCCAGGTCGGGATAAACCAGTTCAGCACCGCTGACCCGGTCAAAGACTTCTACTTTGCCATCCGTTACGCTTAACAATCCGAGTCGCAGGTGCGGGATGCCGCTTTCATCCCCCGGCTCTTCTGTCGCCTCGGGCGAACTTTGTGACTGAATATGCCGAATGATATCTGAAAAGTTGAACTCCGTGGTTTCACCGCCCTGCTCACGGGCTAACCGCGCGTAAGGACCATTTAAATAGAAATGCTCAAGGGTTGGTGTAATGGTTAATAAGGTACGCCAGAATGCCGCATCGGCCTCCAGTTGAGTAAAACGGATAAAGTCGCCCTGTTGATCTGCTTCTGCAATGCGAAAATTAGCCACCCGTACACGTAACAAAAAGGGATTAATCGAGATGGTTTCAACGGTCACTTCTCGCCCGAGGCTTTGCGATAATGCCGTTGGCAATTTCGCCGTTAATACATAAGGCGTTATTAGCCCGAGTAACAATGCATACAGCAAATAGGCCAGCAGACACCACTCACTTACACGCAACCAGCGCGGTTGCTGGTGAAAACCTTTTCGCCAGGTATTAAGCTTGCTCATAATAAATCCATTCCTGATTGTTCCCGTCGCGGCTCTCTGCGGCGCTGTTGCCTGTCAAAGTAGCAGTAAAATATCGACTAACTATTTGCCAGACTACGTCCGCGAGTCAAACCGCCCTTGCTGATCATTTAGTAGTCTCAGGCTGACAAAAGTTCGTTTAACTTATAACCTGAAGTTTCGGCCACTTCTCTAACCATTGCTTGCTGCCAATGCGCTGCTCAAATACAGCCTTACTACGCAGCGGATTGTGAGTGAGTTTACCCTCAAGCAAAGACTGAACCCCAAAAGGCGCAGCCAGCTCCAGTTGATGGCTGTTACTCAGACGCACGCCCACCGCCGTCTCTTTTTCCGGCCAGTAGCGCATGGCATCAGTACTGTTTTGATAAGCCGGGTCGTGATTGCGATGGTGCATCACGGCCTGATTCTTAACCTGCCAGTTAACGTCAGGCAACGTATTGGCCAGTTTCTTTTTGATGTCTTCCGGCGCTAAGTGTTGTTGCTTGTCATAATAAATAACATCCACATCATTGAGCGGTGTAGGTGGATAGTCGTGCAATTCATCCCAGACCATATTGCGCACAAACCCTGCGGCAATAAAGCAATCCGGCAACTGCAGTGCCTGCACCGCATGTAATAGGCTCATACGCCGCCGGTCTCGGTTAAGTAATGCTTCAATGGCTACCATACGTCACCACATAGGCCAGGCTGACAGAAAGCATCAATCCTAACGCCGTCCACCGCGTTTGCCCGTACCGCCACTGCTCCCGATACCCAAGGTAAACCAGTATAGCCAGGGTAGCCATAACCATTGGTTCAAAGAATAGTCGCTGAGATGCGCCTAACGGCATAAAGACCACCCCATATATAAGCCTTCCCAGACCAGGCGGGAGTAACATAATGGCAGACAAAACAATATAGTTAGCATGAATAAGCGGTTGCCGTCGATAATGCATTGCCAATGCAATAAAGATCATAAATGCCGGAAAAAGAAACAGATCCAGAGTATAAACCAGACTGAATATCTCACTGCTGCCAACTCTATGCGTATAAGTTGAAACAAATAATATGGTAGTAGACAGGCTCATAAGCGCAGCGGCTACCAGAGCAAACCAACCCAGCCTTCGATGGTGCGCTGCTTTGCCACGAGCAATCAGCAGCGGTTGCAGATTAAGTAATATTAACCACAGTAAAGAAGCCATGGCATGATAATGATGAAAGGCCGTTAGTGCTGAGAACTGCCATACATAGCTGGGTACAAACCCCAGTAGTATGAGAGCTGAAATGCCATGTAGTAGTTTATGGTAAGTCGCCAGCGAGATAGCAGGTAACGTGTCAACACTGTTTTGCTCTGCTTCAACAACTTTTGTTGTCACAACTTAACTCTTCAAACAACTTGGTCCTCTGAGTGGAGGATAACGCATAATAACTGAAAACAATATCCCTGCTTTTTGTATTACGGAGCCGGACTTGTTTTGGGTACCCCGAATTAATTTTACACCCACCAAAGTGTTGTCTTTCAATGGTGTGTTTACGGCCAAATTCGGTGACTGTCAGCAGATCATGATTAATAGCAATACTGAATGGCTCAACGCGTCCGGTGCCACTATTGAACAGCAGTAACCACAGCGCAAAAGCCAGATTAAAGCCAATGAGCAACACCGCCGATTGCCACAAACTGGCCAGAGAGCCATCGCCCAGAGTCACTACCAGGGCCACAGCACTGAGTTGCGGCACCGCATACAAAAAGAAGTGCACGTATAAGCGGTTAAAAAATCCTTGTCGATTACTTTGTTTATATTCCATTATTTAACTTTCTGACAAGCATACTTTATGCAATATCTATCCTAATCCGTTAGTGGGTTTTAGAATAGCTTACGCAGATTTTCGCGCTAATTACCGATATAGTAGCTAAATTACACTCAAACCCTGATGCAGAATAGTTTACACTGGTTCCATTATTTAATCCTCCATTAAACAACAGGAAAACAAAGTGCCCTCCATGCAGTCAGGCGCTGACAGCCAAGCCTCTTTATCCATTGCAAAATTAATAAAATTACTCGGTCCGGGCGTATTGATGGCCACTGCCGCCATAGGTGGCAGCCACCTGGTAGCCTCTACTCAGGCCGGGGCTAAATTTGGCTGGCAACTGGCATTGCTGATCCTGGCCGTAAACCTGTTTAAATACCCGTTTTTCCGGGCCGGGGTGAGCTACACCATCAGTAGCAATAAAACCCTGCAACAGGGTTATCTGACCATGGGCAAGCCCTATTTGCTCATGAGTTTCGCGCTTAACGGCATTTCTTCTTTTGTGAATGCCGCTGCCTTATTGCTGTTTTCAGCAAGCTTACTGGGCTACTTCATTCCGTTTAATGTGGCGTTGCCCTGGCTGGCCGCTGTATTACTTATCGTATCGCTGATTATCCTGCTGGCCGGCCATTACCATGCGCTAAACCAGGTGGCCAAGGTAATTATGATAGCCCTGGTTATTGCGACCATATCGGCCACCGTGATTGCCTGGCAACAAGGCCCGGTTGCGCCGGCCGAATTTGAATCCCCCTCGCCCTGGACGCTGGCAGCTATTGGCTTTCTGGTGGTAACCATGGGCTGGATGCCCGCCCCGATTGAAATATCCGGTATCACTTCGTTATGGTTAAAAGAGCAGTGTCACGAAGCTAAAGTAACGCCACAATCGGCCTTATTCGACTTTAACCTTGGCTACCTGGTTACATTACTGCTGGCCTTGATGTTCCTGGCGCTGGGTAGTCTGGTATTACATGGCAGCGGGCAGGAACTGGCCAGCGGCGGTATTGGCTTTTCGCACCAGTTGGTAGATTTATATGCATCCACCATTGGTGAGTGGTCCCGTTATCTGATTGCCGTAATTGCTTTTTTATGTATTTTTGGCTCGGCGATTACCGTGTACGACGGCTACTCGCGGGCCCTGGCAGAATGCTACACCTTGCTCAAAGGCAAACAGGATGTGTCTGATAGTGTGTTTGCGGTATGGCTTTTACTGGTGGCAGCGGCGAGCTTTGCCATGGTGTTATTCTTCCAGTCGGCGCTGCTGGCTATGCTGGGTTTTGCCATGACTCTGGCCTTTATGACCACGCCGGTATTTGCCTGGCTTAACTACCGGCTGGTTAATCGTCACGATATCCCGGAATCACTCAGAGGCGGCCCGGTAGTACTGTGGTTAAGCCGGGCAGGACTGGTTTATTTGTTTGGCTTTCTGATTGTCTTTATTATCTGGAAATGGTTCCTCTAAGCTCATCAAGGTATCAATAATGAAAAAACTCTACACCTGTCTCCTGCTGCTGGCCTGTTCGTTAAGCAGCTTTGTAACTTATGGAGAAGCGTTTCGAAGCGTAGAGATAAGCACCTCGCAGCAGGCTTTACCGCCGGTTATGATCCAGGGGCCAATGCCCATCGAAGCGCAATATTTCGCGTCCTTACTGAACGATGTCCGCACCGAGAAGGCCGGTCAGGCAACGTTTTATATTGGTACCTACAAGGGTTATCCGGTAGTGGTTGCGCAAACCGGTAAAGGCCTGGAAAACACCGCTGCTGCCACCGCTGTTGGCATTGAGCGTTACCATCCCCGGGCCATTATCAATCAGGGCACATCCGGCGGACACGATCCTGACTTACAGGTTGGCGACATTGTTTTAGGTAAACGCAGCGTTAATGCGAGTAATTTTAAAACCCCTTTTCGTGATAAAGGTGAGGGCTCTGCTCCACTTGAGTGGTTACCAATGGATCTCCTGGCCTCTGATGGCAGTGCCGGCGAGGGAGACTCAGCCAAAGATGCAGAGCGTATTCGGTACTACGTTGCCGATGCTGAGTTACTGGCGGCGGCCCATGCGGTAAAAGGCCAGTATAAACGCGGCAAAGTAGTAGAAGGCACTATCGCCAGTGGTAATTTCTGGAACAACGAACTCGACCGTATTGCCTGGCTGCACACCCAATTTGGAACCAGTACCGAAGAAATGGAAACCGCCTCGGCAGCACAGATTGCACACAGTTATGGTATTCCTTTTCTGGGGATCCGGGTCCTTTCTAATAATCTGACTAACGGTGGCCATTACGATCCGTCTACTGCAACCGATTGCCAGGCCTTTGTTAAGCGGGTAATCGAACAGTATATTAAACACAGTAAAAGGTAGCTCCTGAGAGCTACCTTTTGTTACGAGTAATTAAAGGTTTTAAAGCGGAGAATAAGGCAACGATGACTGATGTGCCACAATTCTTAGCTTACCTGATTTGTCTTTGACGTAAGCAAAGGTGTATTCCACTTTGGTCTCGCCCCCCTTTGTATCGGTAAAATAATAATTCCCCATGGCCACCGCCATGCTACAGCTGTTATTAATAATGCCGACGTTATCGAACTTCACTTTGGTGTAGGGTTTGATGGCAAACCCTTTATCTTCAGAGTAAGCCTCATTACCACCCACAAAATACGATAACGCCGCATCAAAGCTCGATCTAAACTGTACTTTAGCAGCAAGCGTCGGTTTAAATAAGACGCTGCTCAGGTCGTAGCCGTACATATCCTGAATAAAATCTGCCGCGGCAGTGGTATAGTCACCGTCAGATGAATAGACCGAGCCTATTCTTACAATCCCGTCGCCCCAGAGTTTCTGAGCCTCTACCACTTCGCGTTCAGAAATACAGGCATCTGAATAGAGCAAACGATTATCCACCACCGGCGCTGTGGCAGTATTTGCCGCAGGCTCCTTCATACTGCTTTTTAATTGCTGGGATTGTGCGGTAGCGCAACCTGTTAACACGGCCGAGGAGAACGAAAGAACCACTAACATTTTCAAGTTCATTTTTTGCATAACAATACTCTCTTTTCCGAAATCAGATAACTAACCAGTGCTGAATAATCACTGCTTTGTGCTCATATTTAAGAGTATTCATCACGCCTGAATAAAGCTTGAAAGGAAGATTAAAAGAACATTAAAAGCCGGCTGCCTGAAATAAATGCCCCTTCGCAGCGCCCATTAATCTGCGTCAATAATCTGTTGTTTATTGCTTTTCGTATCCCTTAGGGTGTCTATAATTAAAATGCAAATCTGCAATCTTTTAAGTGGGAGCCGTGGATGTTAAGACAGCTGGTGTACCGAAGTCGTGCAACCCAAAAGATGTCGGAGTCGGATATCGATAAAATTGTCGCTGACTCTGAGCCTTTTAATCAGACCAACCATGTTACCGGGTTATTGCTGTTTGATGGCGAGTTTTTCTTTCAGGTACTTGAGGGTGAAGGCGATGTGATCCACGGGCTGTTTGAGCATATAAAAACCGACCCGCGCCACACTAATATTGTAAAAGTGCTCGACAGCGCCTGTGCCAAACGCGACTTCGGCAAGTGGAACCTGCGAACATTAATTCTTAAGCCCGAAAGCCAGTGCTACTGGCTCCCTTCAGATATTACCGTAAAACGTGACAGCAGAGTATTTTCACTGCTTAACAGCTTCGCTACCGGACGCTGGCGTAGCTGTGTTTCGGCGGCCGAACGCGCCACGATTCAGTGTACTATAGCCACCAGCCAGATTGACCTTACCCCCTACCCTTCCAGCGATATTCAGTTTGCCTTTCAGCCCATTGTAGATAGCCGGATTGGCGGCGTTTCATCCTATGAAGCGTTGTTGCGTAACAGTGAAGGCCGTTACCCTGAATTAATTCTGGCCGATCTGCCTGAGCAGCAAAGATATGAGTTTGACTTAAAATCCAAAGCCATTGCCATCACTCAGGGAGCCAAACTGTTGCAACCTGGCCAGTCTTTATCGGTTTATTTATTGCCTGGGGCAATAACGAAAAACGAACAGGTAGTAAGCCAATTGTTGCACTATCTCAAACAAGGCGGATTAAAACCTGAACAGCTGATTCTGGAAATTACCGAAAGTGAAATGGTCAAAGAAAACGATGCCTTTTTTGCCGTTATTGAAGATATTCGTGCGGCGGGGATCCGGTTAGCGCTGGACGACTTTGGTGCCGGTTATGCCGGCCTCTCGTTATTGGCCGACCTGATGCCGGATAAAATCAAGCTGGATCGCGCTATCACTCATGGCATTCACGAAAGCGGACCACGCCAGGCGATACTGCATTCGGTATTTGAATTTGCCAATGCCACCGGCAGTCACTTAATTGTAGAGG
>JAYZXK010000047.1:0-7528 GCA_036141415.1 Pseudomonadota bacterium | reverse complement strand
TATCTTACTGGTTGAAGACATTGAACTTAATGTAATGGTGGCCAAAGCATTGCTGGAAAAATTAGGCCAGCACGTGGATGTGGCCATGACCGGTCAGGAAGCCATCGATAAGGCAAGAGAAACCACCTATGACCTAATTTTGCTGGATATTCAGTTACCGGATATGACCGGCTTTGATGTGGCAGCTACACTGCATGAAGAAGACCTGGTTATGCAAACGCCAATTGTGGCGCTTACCGCAAATGTGATTAAAAAGCGCGAAGAATACCTGCAAAACGGGATGGATGACGTAATAGCCAAACCGGTTAAGAAGAGCCGTGTGGTGGAAGTACTCAACATGCTGTTTGCCGAATCTGAGGTGGATCAACCGGCGCCGGAAGCACCGCCGCGTAAGAAACTCGACAGCAGCAAGCTGCTAACCAATATTCTGGACATGGAGTTGTTGCAGATGTTGGTGGATACCATTGGCGAGGATATGGTGCGCGCCAGTGTGAAAGTGTTCCACGAGAAAATGCCCGAATATATGGAAATCCTGCAGCTCAGTTTAAGCGCCGACGAAAAGTCGGAAGTGTGTGCCCAGGCCCATAAAATCAAGGGAGCAGCCAGCTCTGTTGGCCTGGCAAGGGTGCAACGAATCGCTAATCAAATCCAGCAGGGCGACCACCCGGCCTGGTGGCAAAATGTGCATGACTGGGTAGAGGAGCTGCAAATGGCGGTACCTCACGATATGGAAAAACTGCACGACTGGTTGAAAGAGCAAACTATCGACGATTGATGCAATCTATTACAAGGAAGCGCTATGAAAGGGATCGGGTTGGTTATCTTATTACTGACCGCTTCAGCCGGTCAGTGTGCAGAACGTCTGCGGGCCGAGGCAGGCATTGGCTGGGAGTATGGTGTTATCGGCTCCCAGATGTCTTTGCAAACGCCATTTAAACCGTTAGAAATTTTCGCCACTGTGGGGGTTGACGGTTCATCTGAATCCGGCGGTTCGTTTCGCGGCGGCATGGGTGCCAGCATTTTTTTTAACAAGTATTTTGCAGTCAGTGCTTATGGCGGCATGAACTCCACCAGCAATGCATACAGCGGTAATGTAGAGCATGACTTTGGCGGCTCCACAGGCATTAAAATTTACTTTGCGGGTAAAGATAAACCGGGAGTGGTGGTGGGGGCGAGTTATTTTTATGACGGTGAAGATTGGTCGCCACTAGCCTCAATTGCTTACCGTTTTTAAGCTTGCTGTTGCTGCTGATTAATCAGTGAATTCAGCCAGGCTTTGGCGTCGTCGGCAGAATCAAAAAATGCCACTTCATGGCCTGGCATCTCATAAATCGATTCAAACTGGTGCTTTGACAGCAGCGGCGAGTTGACGTTTTCAAACACTACTGCCGTGGCTACCCGGCCGAGGGGAATTTCTTTTTTAATTTGCTTGCGCAGTAATGTGAATGCTTCGGGCACGTAAACGGCCTCGCCTCGAAAAATCGCCAGCACGCCCCAGGGGGAGCCGTACATAGCGCGCAGGTTTTGCATGATCTTATCGTCAGATAAGTGCAGCGACTCTGCATTCCAGGGGCCTTCACCGTTTAACACAATCAGTCTGCCGTCAATGGCAACACTTAGAGAACCGTGTTTATTAAATTTACCTGCCATATTCCATCTCCAGGTATGTCCAACTCCACTATACTCGCACAATGGATATTGTGCGCTTTAATAAAGCAGATTGCCAGTGTTGCACAAGAAAAGGGGTGACCAACCCATGCCCAATAGTTGCTGGCCACCCGGGAAATCCGTTGACAGCGCTGCGCACGGGAAATGCGCAGCGAACTGGTATAAACTAAACCTGAGGTTCAGGGATGTGCACGCGACCTTCCATCAAAATTCGCGCTGATCGGCTCATCACCGCCTTAGTGGCAGTCCATTTGCCGTTGACTAGTGCCGCTTCTGCGCCAACACCCAGAGTACCGGAAGGATGTCCAAACACTACTTTAGAACGGTCGACACCGCCGGCGGCTTCATTCACCAGGGTACCGGGAATAGCGGCTGCGGTGGCAATCGCTACGGCCGCTGTGCCCATCATCGCGTGGTGCAATTTACCCATAGACAGTGCGCGAACCAGTACATCGATGTCGTCAATCTCAATAAGCTTGCCACTTGATGAGGTATATTCTTTAGGTGGCGACACAAAAGCGATTTTAGGTGTGTGCTGGCGACCGGCGGCTTCGCTTACAGTGCTTATCAAACCCATTTTTACTGCGCCGTGGGCGCGCAGGGATTCAAATTTGGCCAGTGCGATAGGGTCGCTGTTAATATCGTCCTGCAATTCGGTACCGGTGTAACCGATATCTGCCGCATTAACAAAAATTGTTGGAATGCCAGCGTTGATCATGGTGGCTTTCAGGGTGCCAAACTCCGGTGTGGTGAGTTCATCCACCAGGTTACCAGTGGGGAACATATCGCCCTCGCCGTCGGCCGGATCCATAAACTCCACTTTCACTTCGGCAGCCGGGAAGGTAACACCGTCGAGCTCGAAGTTACCGGTTTCCTGCACTTCGCCATTGGTAATGGGCACATGTACATTAATCGCTTTACTGATATTCACCTGCCATACGCGGACCACAACAATGCCGTTGTCAGGAATACGCCCGGTATCGACCAAACCATTATTTACCGCAAAAGCGCCCACCGCTGCGGTTAAGTTACCGCAGTTTCCGCTCCAGTCCACAAAGGCTTTATCGATAGACACCTGACCAAACAGGTAATCCACATCGTATCCTTCATGCTCGCTTTTACTCAGAATAACCGTTTTGCTGGTACTTGAAGTAGCGCCGCCCATGCCATCGGTTTGTTTGCCGTAAGGATCAGGACTGCCAATCACGCGCAGCAGCATGGCATCGCGATAAGCACCGGGTTGTTGTGCTGCTTCAGGTAAGTCGGCCAGATTAAAAAACACGCCTTTACTGGTACCGCCACGCATATAGGTGGCCGGAATTTTTATTTGTGGTGCAAAAGCCATGAGTCTCTCACTAAAAGATTGTTAACTGCTAAAGGGGGCGCATTGCCCCCTGCTATGAGCTTAGTTTGCTTCGGCTTCCAGGAAGTCCTTGGCAAAACGCTGAAGGACACCGCCAGCGGAGTAAATGGAGACCTCTTCAAAGGTATCCAGACGACTGGTTACCGGCACTTCTACGGTTTCGCCGTTGGCACGGTGAATAACCAGTGTCAGGGTGTTACCCGGGGTGTGTTCACCAATGACATCAAACGTTTCAGTACCATCGAGTTCCAGTGTCTTGCGGGTAGTGCCGGGCTTAAACTCAAGCGGTAGTACACCCATACCGATCAGGTTGGTACGGTGAATACGCTCAAAGCCTTCTGCCACAATGGCTTCGACCCCGGCTAAACGCACGCCTTTTGCGGCCCAGTCACGAGACGAGCCCTGACCATAGTCGGCACCGGCGATGATTATCAGCGGTTGCTTACGTTCCATGTAGGTTTCGATAGCTTCCCACATGCGGGTGACTTTACCTTCCGGCTCAATACGCGCCAGTGAACCTTGTTTCACCTCGCCGTTTTCAACCACCATCTCGTTGAAAATCTTCGGGTTAGCCAAAGTCGCTCGTTGGGCTGTCAGGTGATCACCGCGGTGGGTGGCGTAAGAGTTAAAGTCCTCTTCCGGCAGGCCCATTTTGGCCAGGTATTCACCGGCAGCACTCGACGCCAGAATCGCGTTCGACGGCGATAAATGGTCGGTGGTGATGTTGTCCGGCAGGATAGCCAGCGGACGCATACCTCTTAAGGTACGCTCGGCGGCCAGGGCGCCTTCCCAGTAGGGCGGGCGACGAATATAGGTACTCATTTCGCGCCACTCGTAGAGTGGGTCTATGTGATCGCCATAGTCTACCGAGAGGTCAAACATTGGCTCGTAAACCTTGTTGAACTGCTCAGGTTTTACTGAAGCTTTCACTACCGCATCGATTTCCTCGTCTGATGGCCAGATGTCTTTCAGGGTAACCGGATTGCCGTCCTGATCGTGGCCCAGTACGTCTTTTTCGATATCAAAACGCACGGTACCAGCAATCGCGTAGGCCACTACCAGTGGTGGCGAGGCCAGGAAAGCCTGCTTGGCGTATGGATGGATACGGCCATCAAAATTACGGTTACCAGAAAGTACTGCGGTGGCGTAGAGGTCGCGGTCGATAATTTCCTGCTGGATGCGTGGATCCAGCGCGCCGCTCATACCGTTACAGGTGGTACAGGCAAACGCCACCACCCCAAAACCAAGCTGCTCCAGCTCAGGCAGCAGATTGGCTTCTTCGAGATACATCTTCACCACTTTGGAGCCCGGCGCCAGTGAGCTTTTCACCCATGGCTTACGCACCAGACCTTTCGCGTTTGCATTACGGGCTAACAGACCGGCTGCCACCACGTTACGCGGGTTACTGGTGTTGGTACAACTGGTGATGGCGGCAATGATTACCGCACCATCGGGCATCAGGCCTTCGGTTTCTTCCCATTGACCGGCAATGCCGCGTGCAGCCAGATCGCTGGTGGCCAACCGTGCATGTGGGTTAGACGGACCGGCCATGTTGCGGGTGACTGATGATAAATCAAAGGTCAGTACGCGCTCGTATTCGGCTTCGGTCAGTGTGTCGGCCCACAGACCAGCCTGTTTTGCATAGGTTTCTACCAGCTCGACCTGCTCAGCGGTACGACCGGTAAGTTTCAGGTAATCCAGAGTCTGGTCGTCTATATAGAACATCGCTGCCGTGGCACCGTATTCCGGCGTCATGTTAGAGATAGTGGCGCGGTCGCCCAGGGTTAAGTGGGCGGCACCTTCACCGTAGAATTCAAGGTAGGCTGAGACGACACGCTCTTTGCGCAGGAACTCAGTTAACGCCAGTACAATATCGGTAGCAGTAATACCAGGCTGTGGTTTACCGGTTAACTCTACACCCACAATGTTTGGTAGGCGCATGTAAGAAGCGCGACCCAGCATAACGCTTTCAGCTTCCAGACCACCTACACCTACAGCGATAACGCCCAGGGCATCAACGTGTGGTGTGTGACTGTCTGTGCCAACCAGTGTGTCCGGGAAGGCAACACCGTCTTTGGCGTGCACCACCGGCGACATTTTCTCCAGGTTAATCTGGTGCATAATGCCGTTGCCGGGTGGAATTACATCGACGTTTTTAAACGCGGTTTTGGTCCAGTTGATAAAGTGGAAGCGATCGTCATTACGACGGTCTTCAATGGCGCGGTTCTTTTCAAAGGCGTCTTCTTCAAAGCCTGCGTGTTCAACCGCCAGTGAGTGATCGACGATAAGCTGAGTAGGCACAACGGGGTTTACCTTGGACGGATCACCGCCTTTTTCGGCGATGGCATCACGTAAACCAGCTAAGTCAACCAGCGCGGTCTGGCCGAGGATGTCGTGACACACCACGCGGGCCGGGAACCAGGGGAAATCGAGGTCGCGTTTGCGCTCAATCAACTGAATAAGGGAGTCTTTAAGTTGGTCTGGCGGACAACGGCGAACCAGGTTCTCTGCATGCACACGCGAAGTGTAGGGCAGAGTGTCATAAGCGCCGGGTTTAATGGCGTCAACGGCTTCACGCGCGTCGAAATAGTCCAGCTTAGTGCCTGTCAGGCTTTTACGGTATTCGGTATTCATGACGTATCCTAAAGCGTTGCAAAACTACCGCTTCGACGGTCACGAAGCGGCAATAAGGATTTAAGCGCGATCTGCGATAGCAGGCACCGGACGCAGATCTTCGCCGGTGTAGTCTGCAGAGGGGCGAATAATGCGGTTATCTGCACGTTGTTCCATCACGTGAGCAGCCCAGCCTGTTAAACGTGACATCACGAAGATAGGCGTAAACAGCTTAGTGGGGATGCCCATAAAGTGATAAGCCGAGGCATGGAAAAAGTCAGCGTTACAGAACAGTTTCTTCTCGCGCCACATGACCTCTTCACAACGCACAGAAACCGGGTAAAGCACGGTATCGCCCACATCGGCAGCCAGTTTTTCAGACCAGCCTTTAATGATTTCGTTACGCGGATCAGACTCAGAGTAAATCGCATGACCAAAGCCCATGATTTTCTCTTTACGCGCCAGTTTGCCCATCATTTCAGCTTCAGCGTGCTCTGGCGAAGTGAAGTTTTCAATCAGTTCCATGGCGGCTTCGTTGGCACCACCGTGCAGAGGGCCACGCAGTGAACCAATCGCACCGGTAATACAAGAGTGCATGTCAGACAGGGTTGAGGCACACACGCGAGCGGTAAAGGTTGAAGCATTAAACTCGTGCTCTGCGTAAAGGATCAATGATACGTGCATAACCTGTTCGTGCAGATCGTTTGGCTTCTTACCATGCAGCATGTGCAGGAAGTGCGCGCCAATGGAGTCGTCATCGGTGTTAACGTCGATGCGCACGCCATCGTGAGAAAAACGATACCAGTAACAAATGATGCTTGGGAAACAGGCCAGCATGCGGTCTGTAATTGCGTCCTGCTCGCTAAAGTCGTTTTCCATTTCCAGGTTACCCAGCATCGAACAACCGGTCCGCATAACATCCATAGGATGGGCATCGGCAGGAATACGCTCCAGTACATCAAGCAGGGCCTGTGGCAAACTGCGCATGCCTTTCAGTTTTGCTTTGTATTCATCCAGCTCGGCCTGGTTTGGCAGCTTGCCTTTGAGGATAAGATAGGCAACTTCTTCAAACTGACAGTTATTGGCCAGGTCCTTTACATCGTAACCACGATAGGTCAGGCCGGAACCTGAAACGCCTACGGTTGATAATGCGGTTTTACCGGCTACCTGACCACGTAAGCCTGCACCACTGAGTACTTTAGCCATCGTTTTTCTCCTAATGTAATTTTTGTAGAGTACATATATTTGTTCGGACCTACGCTGTGCGGGTGGCAAAACCCGATTGGGCGGCGTCGGCCGGTTAATGGTTTACTTGTTTTTACCTTCCGCGAATAACGCATCGAGCTTTTGCTCGTACTCGTGGTAACCCAGATAATCATAGAGTTCCATGCGAGTTTGCATCATGTCTGTTACCGCTTTTTGATCGCCGTTTTCTAAGATCGCGGTATAGACGGTTTCGGCGGCTTTATTCATGGCCCGGAAGGCACTTAACGGGTACAACACCATGGCGGCGCCCCATTCACCCAACTCTTCTTTGTTCCATAGTTCGGTTTGACCAAACTCAGTGATATTAGCCAGAATTGGCACATCCAGCGCCGCAGAGAAAGCGCGGTAATGTTCTTCGGTTTTAACCGCTTCGGCGAAGATGCCATCAGCACCCGCTGCCACATAGGCTTTAGCACGTTCAATGGCTTTTTCCAGGCCTTCCTGAGCAAAGGCATCGGTGCGCGCCATAATGAAAAAATCCGGATCGGTGCGGGCATCGACGGCCGCCTTGATACGGTCCACCATCTCGGCGGTGGAAACGATTTCTTTATTGGGGCGGTGACCACAACGTTTTTGCGCTACCTGGTCTTCCATGTGCACAGCAGCGGCACCGGCTTT
>JAYZXK010000046.1:0-4120 GCA_036141415.1 Pseudomonadota bacterium | reverse complement strand
GAAGGCTTCCTGGCGTTTGGTAACAAACTGCTGGATGTTGCTTTTGAAAACAACCTGAACGACATCGAAGCACTGAACGCGGCTGAAGTTGAAGGCGGCGTAGTTAGCGAAGTGCGTGACGCACTGGTAGCTAAAATCGGTGAAAACATCTCTCCACGTCGTGTACTGACCGTTGAAGGTGACAACTTAGGTGCATACGTGCACGGTGGCCGTATCGGCGTAGTTGCTCTGTTAACTGGTGGTGAAGAAGAGCTGGCAAAAGACGTTGCTATGCACGTTGCGGCTTCAAGCCCGCAGTTCGTTAAGCCAGAGCAAGTACCAGCTGAAGTAGTTGAAAAAGAAAAAGCTATCCAAATCGAAATCGCGATGCAGTCTGGCAAGCCAGCTGAAATCGCTGAGAAAATGGTTGTTGGCCGCATGAAGAAATTCACCGGCGAAATCAGCCTGACTGGTCAGCCTTTCGTTAAAGATCCTTCTGTATCAGTAGGCGAATTACTGAAGTCTAACAACGCTGACGTTGTTAACTTTGTTCGCTTTGAAGTAGGTGAAGGTATCGAGAAGAAGTCTGAAGACTTCGCTGCCGAAGTTGCTGCGCAAATGGAAGCTGCTAAGAAATAATTAGCGGTTTGACTTTTGCATTCGGCCAATGTCGGATACACTACGAGCACCTCTTCGGAGGTGCTTTTTTATAACTGAAAGCAAAGCACCGGCTATACCTGAAGATGACGACCGATTAAGTCGGTTTGGCTCATAGTTTGTGTACAAAATATGACCCAAGCCGAATCAAGAGGAAAAAACAACAATGAGCATCGCACCAAAATCCGCCTACCGACGCATCCTGCTTAAACTCAGCGGCGAAGCGCTAATGGGGAATGAAGGCTTTGGTATTGATCCCAAAGTGCTGGACCGCATGGCCCAGGAAATCAAAGAACTGGTAGAATTGGGTGTTCAGGTTGGACTGGTTATCGGCGGTGGTAACCTGTTTCGTGGTGAAGGACTCGCCAAAGCGGGTATGAATCGGGTAGTGGGCGACCACATGGGCATGCTGGCCACGGTAATGAATGGCCTGGCAATGCGTGATGCACTGCACCGTGCTTTTGTAAATGCCCGCTTGATGTCAGCTATTCCCCTCAACGGTGTCTGTGATGCCTACAACTGGGCAGAAGCCATTAGCCTGCTGAAATCAGGTCGCGTGGTTATTTTCTCTGCCGGCACCGGCAATCCATTTTTTACCACCGACTCTGCTGCATGTTTACGCGGTATCGAAATTGAAGCCGACGCTGTTCTGAAAGGAACCAAAGTTGATGGCGTCTTCAGTGACGATCCGGTGAAAAACCCCGAAGCGAAACTGTACTCGCAGCTTTCATATCAGGACGTACTGGAAAAAGAATTAAAAGTGATGGACCTGTCAGCCTTTACGCTGGCACGTGACCATAGCTTACCTATACGGGTTTACAATATGAATAAGCCTGGCTGCCTCAAACGGGTAGTGATGGGCGAACCTGAAGGCACTTTGATCGACCATGTCGAAAGTGTTACTGAATAATAATACAGGAAGATATTACCGTGATTGATGAAATTGAATTAGATGCGCAAGAGCGCATGGAAAAAAGTATCACAGCGCTAAAAGGCCAACTGAGCAAAATCCGTACAGGTCGTGCTCACCCAAGTTTACTCGATGGCATTCAGGTGCCTTATTACGGCGCAGATACTCCGTTGCGTCAACTGGCCAATATCATCACCGAAGACAGCCGTACCCTGGCGTTAACGGTATTCGATAAGAGCTCAATTCAGGCCGTAGAAAAAGCCATCATGCAGGCTGACCTGGGCTTAAATCCAATGAGTGCCGGTACCACAATTCGTATTCCTCTGCCGCCGCTGACTGAAGAGCGTCGTAAAGATCTGATCCGCGTGGTACGTAACGAAGCCGAACAAGGCCGGGTGGCGATTCGTAATATTCGCCGCGATGCCAACAGCGATATCAAAGAATTACTCAAAGAAAAAGAAATCAGCGAAGACGAAAGTCGCGCAGGTGAAGAAAATATCCAGACACTAACCAATGAATTTATCAAAAAAGTTGATAACATGCTGTCTGATAAAGAAACTGAGTTAATGGAAGTATAAATAAGATCATGTCGCGATCGCAGACTGACGAAGCAACGCTGGGCGAAAGACTGGCGTTGCTGAATATGCCCAGGCACGTGGCCATTATTATGGATGGCAACGGACGCTGGGCCAAAAAGAAAGGGAAGATTCGTACTTTCGGGCATCGCGCTGGTGTGGAATCAGTGCGTGCTGCGGTGCGTTTTGCACGCAAGAACGCCATTCAGTCACTCACCTTGTTTGCTTTTAGCAGTGAGAACTGGAAACGTCCGGAAGAAGAAGTCAGTGTTTTAATGGATCTGTTTAATCTGGTATTAAACAGCGAAGCTAAACGGTTGAATAAAAACGGTGTGCGATTAAAAGTATTGGGTGATACCTCACGTTTTGATCGCAAACTGGTTGATAAAATCAACAAAGCCGAAGCAATGACCGCAGACAACAAAGAGTTGGTGCTTAACATTGCGGCCAACTATGGCGGCCGTTGGGATATCGTTAACGCCGCCAGACAGCTTGCAGATAAAGTAAGCGACGGCAGCCTTAACGCCAATCAGATCGATGAAGCCGTGTTCGACCAGCATATGTCTACCCAGGGCTTACCTGAGCTCGACTTGTTGATTCGAACTGGCGGCGAACATCGCATCAGTAACTTCCTGCTCTGGCAGTGCGCCTATGCTGAATTGTATTTCACTGATGTGCTGTGGCCTGATTTCGACGAAGAAGCCTTCTATCTGGCCGTGAAAGACTACAGTGAGCGTCAGCGCCGCTTTGGCCTTATCGGTGAGCAGGTGGAGACCACAGAGGTTGCAAACTCCTAATGACTGCCTGCTGCCGGCAACTAGCCTATAAAAGACCCATCGCATGTTAAAGCAACGAATTATTACGGCGCTGATCCTGGCGCCACTGGCTATTATGGCCATCTTGTTTTTACCCATTCATATATTTCAGTATGTGATTGCCGGTGTGGTCGCCCTGGGCGGTTACGAGTGGGCGAATATGTCGGGGATTACTGGTCGCCCCTATAAGATAGCTTTCGGGCTTATCTTGCTCGCTGGCTGCCTGACCCTGATTGGTATTGTGGATGTCGATCTGATTTGGTCACAGGGAGCACTCAATGAGTTCTACCACTGGATCCTGTCGGTAGCCGCGGTTTGGTGGCTGGCGTCATTCTTTATGATCCTTGCGTACCCCCGCTATTCGGCATTCTGGCGTCAAAGCTGGATGATTCGCTGTTTATTTGGTGTGTTAACCCTTATTCCAACCTGGGTAGCCGTAGTAGCCCTGCGCTCCAGCCTTTACGATGTAGACACTTTTTACGGTGCATCGCTGATTTTTTATGTGCTGGGAATTGTCTGGGCTGCCGATATCGGCGCTTTCTTTGTGGGCGTGAAATTCGGCCGTCATAAGCTACGTCCTAATGTGTCGCCGGGTAAAACCTTTGAGGGACTCTTCGGTGGCATCATGGCATCTTTTGCGATTATTGCCTTTGCCGCGCTGCATTATCAGGTGGAATCCTCGCGTATCTGGCTGCATTTACTTATTGGCGGCTTAACGGTTGGCGTGTCAGCGCTGGGCGACCTCAACGAAAGTATGTTTAAACGGTGCGCCGGCATTAAAGACAGCGGCCGGATTTTACCTGGTCATGGTGGTCTGATGGACCGCATCGATAGCCTGACTGCCGCTTTCCCTGTATTTGCCTACTGCTACGTCACCTGGATGGCATAATGCAAACGGTTACGATTCTTGGTGCGACCGGCTCCATCGGTCAAAGTACACTTGATGTTATTGCCCGCCACCCGGATCTATACCGGGTTTTTGCGATCACCGGCCACCGTCAGGTGGAAAGACTGGTGCAGCAGGCGAAAGCCTGTCATGCCCGCTATCTGGTAGTAGCCAGTGATGACGATTACGAACAGGCAAGTAAACTGGCTCGTGAATATGAACTCTCTTCCGAAGTGCTAAGTGGTAAAGGGGCACTGGAGGAGGTGGCTTCAGCGCCGGAAGTGGATTCGGTGATGGC
>JAYZXK010000045.1:0-11009 GCA_036141415.1 Pseudomonadota bacterium | reverse complement strand
GCATCACTTCAGGAGAGTTGGCAGAGTCCGGTTGAATGCACCTGACTTGAAATCAGGCGAAGGGTCAAACCTTCCGGGGGTTCGAATCCCTCACTCTCCGCCATATTTGAGAAACCCGCACATGTTGCGGGTTTTTTATTGCCTGCAGAAAAGTGATAAGTGTTATTGTAAGGTGAGAACCCCCGGGTGGGGTTTGACAAATCGACAGGACAGTCGATTGGCACAGCCTTCAGGCTGCCCTTAATTTATTAAGGGTGAGCGCCATGGAGGGCGCGAATGAATCCCTCACTCTCCGCCATATTTGAGAAACCCGCACATGTTGTGGGTTTTTTATTGCCTGAAACAAAATAGCTAAGCTAAATATGAGGGTGAGACCCCCCGGGTGGGGTTTGACAAATCGACAGGACAGTCGATTGGCACAGCCTGCAGGCTGCTCCTAATTTATTCAGGGTGAACGCTATAAACTGCATGAGTGAATCTATCTTTAATTCCCCTCAGTTATTGAAAAACTCACCACTGCTAATTTTTGCATTAAATAAAGTATGTTCCAAGCAACTTCATTACACTTTATCAATTAAAGTCAATTATAATCTGTGTATTCTTCAAGCCCGAATTTAGGCAGAAAATAAACGCTGTACGTTTATTAGCACTTTCGTTTAAGCAAGCAACAACGGTGGCGTCATTTATACGTTTGTCGGCAAATTAACATCGATTAAGGCTTACCTTTACCGATGTTTTTGATTAATATGCGCTGTATTGGCACAGGAAAAGGTGCAATTGCTCGCGAAGTAAGTGAGAGACGAGCGGGGTACAGGACACCTTTCAGTAATAATGACTAAAACAGCCGAAGTGAGTAATACATGATCAAGATAGCGCTAGTAGATGATCATGACCTGGTGAGAACGGGTATCAGACGTATTCTTGAGGATGTCGCCGACTTTTCTGTAGTATGTGAAGCAAAAGATGGTGAATCAGCCGTAAAGAACTGCAGGAAGCTTGCGCCTGACGTTGTATTAATGGATTTAAATATGCCGGGCATTGGTGGTCTTGAAGCCACACGCCAAATTTTACGCATTGGTGAGAGCATTAAAGTAATTGGCCTCTCCATGCAAAAAGAAGATCCTATCCCATCTCAGGTAATACAGGCGGGAGCCTTTGGTTTTTTAACCAAAGACGCCGAGCCGGAAGAGATGATAAATGCGATATACAAAGTGGCCTCTGGTCAGAAGTACCTGAGCCCGGAAATTGCCCAACGCATTGCAATGAGCAAATTATCGCCGGATAACGATAATCCTTTCAGCGATTTATCCGGGCGTGAGCTGGATATTGCCATTCGCATAACCCGTGGCCAGAAGGTGCCGGATATCGCCGAACAATTGCATATTGCCGCGAAGACCGTAAACACGTATCGTTATCGCTTGTTCGATAAACTAGAAATCAGCACCGACGTTGAGCTAACCCACCTGGCATTACGCCATAAGCTTATTGAACTGTCGTAGTTGCTGACAGGATTCAATGACAGAATTTGATTCTAACGCTTTTCTCAAATCGTTAACTCATCAACCCGGCGTGTACCGTATGTACAACGCCGCTGATGAGGTTATTTATGTAGGCAAGGCTAAAAACCTGAAAAACCGGGTTTCCAGCTACTTTAAAGCCAACCTGGATAATCCCAAAACCATCGCCCTGGTGAGTCAGATCGCCCGCATGGATGTAACGGTGGTTAACAGCGAAACCGAAGCGTTTCTGCTCGAAAATAACTTCATCAAAAAATATCGCCCACGCTATAACGTACTGTTACGTGACGATAAATCCTACCCGTTTATTTTTCTCTCTGCTCACGAACATCCCAGACTGGATTTTCACCGCGGACCACAAAAGCGTAAGGGCGAATACTTCGGGCCTTATCCCAGTGCCTGGGCGGTAAGAGAAAGCCTGCGTACCATGCAGAAACTCTTTCCGGTGCGTCAGTGTGAAGACAGCTACTACCGTGCTCGCAGCCGCCCGTGTTTGCAATATCAGATGCAACGCTGTTCCGCTCCTTGTGTAAAAGGCTATGTGAGTGATGAAGAGTATGCCGAACAGGTGCAGCTGGTGCGGCTGTTTCTGAAAGGGAAAAACCAGCAGGTGATCAATTCCTTAGCTGATAAGATGGAAGCCGCCAGTGAGCAGCTGAACTTTGAGGCGGCGGCCCGGTATCGCGACCAGATAGGTGCACTGCGCAAAGTGCAGGAGCGCCAGTGGGTGGCTGGTACCCAGGACGAAATGGATATTTTTGGTTTTGCCTATCGAGGCGGAATGGCCTGTATCCAGGTGATGTTTATTCGCGATAGTCAGCTGCTGGGCAGTAAAGCGTTTTTCCCAAAAATACCTTCTACGACTACTGAGTCCGAGATTTTCGAAGCCTTCCTGCTACAGTTTTATCTGGCCGGGAATAAGATTATTCCGAAACAAATCGTGCTTCCTCAGGGGCTTTCAGATGAAGCCGCCATAGCCGATCTGCTGAGTCAGGAAGCGAAGCATAAAGTGCGCTTTTACCGCGGTGCCAGAGAAGAGAAAAAGCAATACCTGCAGTTAGCCCAGGCCAACGCTAAAAATGCCCTGGATGCCCAGTATGGCCAGCAAAAGTCGGTATTTGCTCGTTATATTGATTTAGAGTCAGCCCTTGAGTGGGACGACCCAATCCAGCGTATGGAATGTTTTGATATCAGCCACACTTCTGGTCAGCAAACCGTGGCGTCCTGTGTGGTATTCAACCGTGAAGGCCCACTAAAGAGTGATTATCGCCGGTACAACATTGAAGGGATCACGCCAGGTGATGACTATGCCGCCATGGCTCAGGCCCTAAAACGTCGGTATAAAAACGTGCAGGATGCGGAAAAAATTCCCGACATTCTGTTTATCGATGGTGGTAAAGGGCAGTTAGGCCAGGCCGAAGACTTTTTTGCCGACTGGCCACACGACAAAAAACCATTGCTGATTGGTGTGGCTAAAGGAACTACCCGAAAGCCCGGTCTGGAAACCCTAATTCTGGCTGACACACACGACACCATCCCGCTTAATGCCGACCGGCCGGCGTTGCATTTGATTCAGCATATACGTGATGAGTCGCACCGATTTGCTATCAGCGGCCACCGCAACCGTCGCCAAAAGGTTAAAACAACCAGCTCACTGGAATCGATTCCCGGAGTAGGGGCCAAGCGCCGTCAGTCACTGCTTAAATACATGGGCGGTCTGCAGGGGCTTAAAAAAGCCAGCCGTAATGAGATTGCCAGCGTGCCGGGGATCAGTGACGAACTGGCCGAAACCATTTACGACCATTTGCATAATTAATAAGAATGCCCTTATATTAAATCCAATTGGCAGTTTCTTAATAGGTTATATCGTGTGACAATAGTCGCAATATAAAGGAAAACCCTTCCGAGTAGTTTATGTGGACGATCCCAAACGTAATTACCTTAATCCGGGTAGTTCTGATCCCAATTTTTGTATGTGTGTATTTTCTGGACTGGCGCTGGGCAAAAGAAACCGCAGCGTTTATTTTCTGGTTTGCGGCAATTACCGATTGGTTTGACGGCTATCTGGCCCGCAAGTTACAGCAATCAACACCCTTTGGTGCATTTTTAGATCCGGTGGCCGATAAGCTCATTGTGGCTGCCGCATTATTAATGATTACCCACTCTTACGATTCGGTGTGGATCACCGTGCCGGCTATTTTACTGTTAGTGCGTGAAATTTACGTTTCAGCGCTAAGGGAGTGGATGGGCTCCCAGGGCGTGCGCGATACCGTACAGGTATCCTTTATCGGTAAAGCCAAGACCACCGCTCAAATGTTGGCCTTAATTGGTTTATTGTCGGGCCTGGAAGAATTTATGGGCTTCCCGATTTACTGGGTAACCCTGGGTTATATTTTACTGTATATCGCTACCTGGCTGTCTGTATGGTCAATGATTAGCTACACAAAAGCAGCGTGGCCGCATCTTTCGGGCCTGAAGAATTAGTATTTTTTGAGCTAAATGACGGATTTATGACCAAATGATTCGTTTTTGGCGAAAATAGCGGCGAATGAGTTTTTTAGTTGTTGACACATTCGCTTGGGCAAGTAAAATGCCTCCCACATTCGAAGCAGGCCATACTGACTAGAACGGAACACAGCAACTCAACAGAGTTTGTACCAACAGGTAAGTGAACCATTCGGTAAGTTAACCAGCAAGAAAACAAAGCGGGAATAGCTCAGTTGGTAGAGCACAACCTTGCCAAGGTTGGGGTCGCGAGTTCGAATCTCGTTTCCCGCTCCAATTTCTCGAATGTTGCGTTTGCAGTAGACGGCCTCTCGTCACAACGCAATCAAAGGCGGAATGGCAGAATGGCTATGCAGCGGATTGCAAATCCGTGGATCTCGGTTCGACTCCGGGTTCCGCCTCCATTTTTTAAGGGCAACCAGCCCGCACCAGCACAGCAGTGCAACCCAAGCCCGGGTGGTGAAATTGGTAGACACAAGGGATTTAAAATCCCTCGCTGGTAACAGCGTGCCGGTTCAAGTCCGGCCCCGGGCACCATTTCAAATTCTTATTTCTCCCTGATTTACAATTAAACAGACCTTGTTATCCAGCATCTTGTTTGGATTGTAGTATTTTGATTCTATTCTTTACGCTTGGCTAACACGCCTCCAAATACTGATTTTCATAACAGGTAAAATCAGATCTGATGAGTTATTAAATTGTTAATGTAGTATTGTATTATGATAGCTTTATAAGGATGAATTGCTAACTAATACAGGATACACAATGAAACGCTACGGAATGATATTGCCGATTTGCCTGGCAACCGCTATTGCGCCCAAGACGGCGTGGGCTGAACTACTGGAAACAATCAAAGGGCCGGATAATCAACTCGCCGTTTCATTGTCACTATCAAAGGGTAAACCCCATTATTCTGTTACCTATAAGGGTGAAGTATTCCTGGAAAGCTCACCGCTGGGTCTGAACAGTTCTATTGGTGATTTTAGTCAGAACCTTACTTATATCGACAGCAAACGTAACACCATTCTGGAACAATATGAGCTCGACAGAGCAAAAGTCAGCCAGGTGACTTATGAGGCCAACGGTTTAACCAGTCGCTTTCGTAACGCAAAAGGAGATGAGATAAGCATCATATTCCAGGTGTCTGATAACGACATCGCACTGCGTTACCACGTGGTATCCAATAATGAAGCGACCCGCTTTAAGGTACTCAGTGAAGCCACCAGTTTTAACCTGCCCAACAAAGCAACGACTTTTATCACCCAACAGGCCCTGCCTATGACAGGCTGGAACGGCACTAAACCAAGTTACGAAGAAGAGTATACTTACGATGAATCGATGGCCGAAGCCTCTTCAAACGGCGTTGGCTATACTTTTCCGGCGCTGTTTAAAAATGACGACAAGGGCTGGGTATTACTGTCTGAAACCGGGGTAGACAGCCATTACGTAGGCTCTCGTCTTAGTGAAGGCAATGCTGAAGGGATCTATGAGATTGCTTTTCCGCAACCCGGCGAAAATGCCGGTATTGGCGATACCTATGCCTCAATGGCCTTACCGGCAACCACCCCCTGGCGCACCATTACAGTGGGGCAGGATTTAGAACCCATTGTTGAAACAACAGTCAGTTACGATGTAGTTAAGCCCTTGTATGAGCCATCTGAAGACTACAAGATGGGTAGAGCAACCTGGAGCTGGATTGTCTGGCAGGATGACAGTATTAACTACGAGGATCAGATCAAGTACATTGATATGGCCGCCGAACTTAATTTTGAATATGTACTGATTGATAACTGGTGGGATGCCCGTATCGGCCGGGAGAAAATGGAAGAGCTGGTGCAGTATGCTGCGGATAAAAACGTAGCGGTGATCCTGTGGTACAACTCAAACGGTTGGTGGAACGATGCGCCACAAACGCCACAGGATAAAATGAATACGTCTATCGCCCGTAAGCAAGAAATGGCCTGGCTGCAAAAGATTGGCGTGAAAGGGATTAAAGTTGATTTCTTTGGCGGTGACAAACAAGCCACCATGGCTCTTTACGAAGGGATCCTGTCAGACGCTAACGATTACGGCATAGGGGTAACCTTTCATGGCTGTACGTTACCCCGCGGTTGGGAACGTATGTTTCCTAACTTCGTCACCTCAGAGGCCGTTTTAGCGTCTGAAAATCTGGTGTTTAACCAGTATTCTCTGGATATGCATGCTTATAATGCCACTATACTGCCTTTTACGCGTAATACCGTTGCAGCAATGGATTTTGCGCCGGTGTTTTTAAATGACCGTTTATCCCGCGATCAGGAACGAGGGACTATTCGTTCTACCACCGATACCTTCGAGCTGGCAACCAGTGTGCTGTATCAGTCACCGGTCCAACACTTTGGCTTAACACCCAATAACCTCGATGAACAGCCTGAACATGTGCTCGACTTTATTCGCGGAGTCCCGGCGACATGGGATGAAACCCAGTTTATCGACGGTTACCCGGGTAAACATGTTGTAATGGCCAGACGCCAGGGCAGCAATTGGTATGTAGTAGCGGTAAATGGCGAGAAAGATGTTAAAGAGCTTTCCGTTAACCTGCCAATGCTGGCCGGGAAATCAGTGCAGCTATTGTTTGATAACGCAAATAACAAAACGCAAAGCAAAAAAGTCACCATTCCTGAAAATGGCCGGATGACGCTGCCATTAAAAGGTCAGGGCGGCGTTGTTCTGGTTGCCAGATAGCAAAGCCTCATATCACTTCAAACTCTCCACGATGTTCGTAGCAACGGGCATCGTGGTTTAGCTATTAGTTTAAAAATTATCGTGAAATTTTCTTGTGGACTGTTTGAGCTCAGCACTTATGAAGATATCGATCAGGCAATTGCCCATTGCGTTCAATTACTCTACGCCGCCAAAAATCAGGGGAGAGGGCGTACAATTCTACCCCCAGGGGCTATGCAGCCGGTGTGAGCTGGCAGTTAGTCACTAAACCGGGTAACAATCGCTGACAGCTCGTTATCCAATAGGGTGTTGCATTGGTCCATGGTATGACTGGCTTTAGCAAAGTAGTCCTGATTAGCAATGCTCACTCTACCGGGTTGGATCAGCTGTTCATTGATCAGGCTTACCAACTGCAGGCAGGCCTGCCTGGCCTGATTTAACTGGCCGCTTTCAGATACCTTAGCCATCTGGTTTAATTTATTAAACACGGTGTCACTCATCAGGTTTATCTTTTCGCACAGATAGCCGAGTTTTACTTTGTCAATTTGGCTGGACTCTCCTTTGGTGGCAGTTGCCACGCCAACGGCTCTGGCCTGGCCGATATATTCCACCAGTTGTGGAAATTCCCGCCATAAATAATGCGCCTCTTTAACTGACTGGTCGGTATCGGCAAATTCTATATGTTCAGCTACGTCCTGTAACAAGTACAAAAGGGTCTCAATCAGGCTGGTATGCTGTTTAAAACTCTCCGGTGGTGTAAGTTGCATACTGGCTGATTCGAGGCGTTGCCAGTGATCCAGGTAAGCCTCCCAACGTGCCTCACTGGTTGTCAGGGCAAACTGGTTTGCATTATTGATAAGTGCTTCTATATTTTGCCTGATTTCGTAAAGCTCACCTGCTACTGCTTTATTGCCTTGCAGGTACGTAGCGGTTAAACCCCGGTGTTTCTGGCTCAGGCCAATAATACGTTTAATAATGGCAACCATTTTTAGAGTTGCTCTGACGTTATCTTTTTGTTTTTTGCGGGTAATGGTTAACTGAATACCCACCAGCACAAACAACAAGATAATCATCCCTGAAATGACAGCAATCATTGGTTTCTCCTAGCGGGTTGAAAGGGTACGCAGATAATCGGCCACGGTAGAGGTCTGACGGGCAATGCTGGCATTTTCTATGGCGCCTTCCACAACACGTTCAATACTCTTTGAGATTTCCTCGGTAGCTTTACTCTGTTGGGTGGTAATGGCTGAGACTTCGATGACCTGTGATTTTGAGTTTTCAGATTCGGTTTCAATTTGTGCCAGCATTTCGGCAGCATTGTGCGCCTTGTCAGAGCAAATTTGCGAGTGGCTGTTAACACTTTGCATCTTTGCCGCCACCTCAATGCGTTGACTATCGAGTTCCGCCATTCGTTGGCTAATGGTGTCGGCAGTTTTACGGCTGTCTTCGGCAAGGTTTCGCACTTCATCGGCCACTACCGCAAACCCGCGGCCCATATCGCCAGCCCTGGCTGCTTCAATGGAAGCGTTCAGTGCCAGTAAATTGGTTTGTTCTGCGATACTCTGAATCGCGCTGGTCAGGCCCAGTACTGCTTCCACAGATTGTCCTAACTCAATTATTGCTTGCTGTGTTTGAGCAACTTCCTGTTGTACCAAGGCAAACTCGCGCACCAAATCAGCAATATTTTGCGACCCCTGATGGGCAAAATCGCTGGCGCGTTTGGCCGCTTGGTTTACCAGGGTGAACTTTTCTACAATTTCTCCCAGCGATACCGTGAGTTCATTGACTGCAGCCGCGGTAGATTCGGTAGCGGCGGACTGTTCGGTGGCATTTACCGATACCTTGTTAGCTGAATCAATCATCTGCAGCGAGGAATACTTCATTTCTGAGAAGTACTCTTCCAGTTTGTCCCGCTCGCGAGAAATTTCCTTGGTTAAATCGAATACCGACTTTATGTGATTGGTCAGGATGCGTGGTGCCCGGGTGATCAGCTCAAATTCATTATGGCTTTTACTGGCGTCGGCCAGTAGGGCATCAATAATGAACAGTTCATCAAGTAAACAGGTCAGCATAGAAGCAACCAGCCAGGTCATCAGTAGCCCGCAAACCAGAGTCATCGGCAAACTTGTCTCGGGTGTCAGGGCAACGTACCCATATCCGGCGAGATTACATAACACTATTAAAAAGGCCGCCTGCTTTAAGCCAAATGCTTTGATCAGCACTAAAGCTGGTGATTCAATCAGTGTTTTCATGCCTGGTCCTTGTGGTCATAAGTCCGTTCGCTTGGCGCGTAGCAGCTATTAAAAATAGTTACATTTATTAATTACAGTATAGCTGCTCTTATAGTATTACAAAGTGCTTGCTTAATTTAATTACAACGTAATAACTTGCAATCTAAAGACCAGTATTTTGAACTCAAAGAAGTGATTGAAATGAAAGAGTTAAACAAATTGAGTCGATAATATGCACCGAAATTGTTCAAAACTGCCCCAAAGTAGTGTTATTCGACAGGAATGGGGCGTTCCTGCTTTAAACTGAACAGAGCAATTGCACCAGGTTTACAATGCATTATGTATTGAAATGCTAGCTGTTACGCGGATGCTTGTTAAGTGCCAGATTGTTGTTTATGCTCTGAATTAGACTAACCCTGATGAATCTGCTCGTATGCAAGAAGAATTACAACAAGCTCAGGTCCTTTACGATACCCTCCTTGAATTTGCCGTTACCTACAGTTTTCAGATAGCTGGTGCGCTGGTTATCTTGCTGGTTGGGTGGTGGATTGCCACCAAGATCGGCAATGTCGTTGAAAAAATGATGGTGGGGCGTAATATTGATATTACGCTGAGCCGCTTTACCGGTGGCGCGAGTAAGCTGATTGTACTGGGCCTGGTGATTATAATCGCGCTGGGCAATATTGGTATTAGCGTAACACCGTTGATCGCTGCCGTTGGTGCGGTAGGTTTAGGCGCTGGCCTGGCTATACAGGGCATGCTGGCTAACTATGCAGCAGGCTTTACCATTATTATTACCCGGCCGTTTGTCGTTGGCGATACCATACAGGTATGTGGTGTGGCCGGCGTGGTGGATAAGGTAATGCTGCCTTACACTATTCTAATCAACGAGGATAACGTTTCTATTCAAATCCCCAACAAATTAATAGTCGGGGAGATCCTGCATAACTCCGCTGCGCAAATGCTTATAGAGCTGGAGATAGGTGTGGCGTATGCCAGTGATATCGAAGGCGTTACCCGTGTAATTGCCGAAGCGGTTAAGACTGTAGATGGTTTGTCGGAGGAGAAAGCCCCGGCCATCGGCGTAGATAGCTTCGGCGATAGTAGCATTAATTTTGGCGTGCGGGTGTGGGCCGATCCAAATCGTCATTTTGAAATTCGTTATGCGTTAAATGCCGCCATTTTTGCAGCGTTACAGCAAGCGGATGTCGATATTCCCTTCCCGCAGCGGGAAGTCAGAATGCTGTAAGCTGGCTATCGCAATTTCTGTCGGGCAGGGCGGTCTGAGCTTTGATAGGCTGGCCCTACCAACAGTTAGTTAAGGCAGGTACGCAGTTGTGCAACACGTACTGAATTATCTCCAAACCCATCATGATCAGCGTATTGCGCTCAATCAACTGGCTAAAGTCGCTGGCTACAGTCCGTGCCATTTCCAGCGCTTGTGCCAGCAAAAGCTTGGCCTGGGCCCGGGTAAGTTAAACGAACTTATCCGTCTTCAGCGCGGCTACTTTTTGCTGTCTTATCGAACCTGGTTATCGGTTACCGATATCGCTTTTGATTGTGGTTATGAGTCTCCGGACAGTTTCAGCCGGGCGTTTAAACGGGTAACCGGCTACACGCCAACTCAGTTTAAAACGCAACAAGCCACTATAACGCCACCGTTACAGCCTTACTTACATCAATGGAATGAGGAAACCAGTACCATGCCAGTACCTTCACAAGACGAATTTATTGCTCAAAGCACCATAGTTTCTTTGCCTGCGATGGAGGTCTGCGCACTGCGTCATAGCGGTCATCCGGCCAGATTGAATGGCAGTATTCAGCGTTTTATTGGCTGGCGCCGGGAACACAAGCTGCCACCAGACCAATACCGTACGTTTAACTTATTGCATAACGATCCTACTACCGTTGCGCCAGACGCATTTTGTTTCGACCTGGCCTGCCAAAGGCCTGCAAAACAGGTAGCCCTGGAAGATAACATGCGTTTCGATACTATCCCCGCTGGGCGTTACGCTAGCCTGAAAATCACCGGAGGTGAGAAGGTACTGGAAGC
>JAYZXK010000044.1:0-2515 GCA_036141415.1 Pseudomonadota bacterium | reverse complement strand
TCTCCTGATATCAACATGTTCAGAGACGGGTGCAAGTCAGAGACCACTTTGGGAATTTGTGTTTTCGTATTTTAAATCAGTGCATTATGGAGTTTCTGGAATTTCAGATCTGCTACAGGACTATAGAGTTTTCATTACAATAGTATTTATTTCACAGTGCCACTTTTTCACTTATAGCTTTCGAAGAAAGTAACGTGAGAAGCTGTTATTGAGGTAAGGGAACGCGCTGGGCATTTTATTGTGAAAATGCCACCGTGATAGGTGAAAAGCCAGGCCTCATACGCCACTGAGGCCTTTGTTGTTGAACGGTTTGCTAACAGATGCCTCAGGCTTTTGGGTTAGCCTCATCAGGCGGTTCGATTTCACTTACGTTAACCGTCATGACTTTGGGCTGTACGGCTGGCCCAAATTGGGTAAACGTGGCGACATCCGAGGCATCATGGCCAAAGGCAATCGCTACGCGCGCACCGTTCGATGAAGGCTGGGTAGCATCAAAGGTGTACCAGCGCCCGCCAACATATGCCTCAAACCAGGCGTGCATATCCATAGGGGTTAGGCCATGCAGGTAACCCACTACCATTCTGGCCGGAATGCATAAGCTTCTGCACAGCGCGATGCCCAAATGGGCTAACTCCCGGCACACGCCCTCGCGGGACTGATTGATCTCAGTGGCAGACTGTTGAAAGTAAAGCGAGTCAGGGTTAAAGCGCACATGGGTTCGGATCCAGTCTTCGATAGCCGCGACTTGCTCATAGCCGGGGACGCAATTGGCCACTATGCTGTGGGCCATTTCTACAAAGCGGTCCGATTCACAATAGCGTGAGGGCAGCAGGTAACTCAGCACTTCGTTGGGGAGCGTGTCTATTTCATTAAATCCTGCCCAGCGGTCGCCTATTACCGCCGGCGACGTTAACACCTTAGCCGAGGTTCGCACTGAAAACGTGCCAACCGGCGCGACTAACCGCTGGCACGAATTGCCAAAACTGTCGTTGTATTCAATCACCGGAACATTGGGTGAAATGGTATAGGTTTGCTCGGCTACCCACTGATTAAAGTCATTTCGGGGTCGCAACATCAGTATAAATGGGGTAGGTGTTGTTATATCAAAGGTAAGATTGCATTCTGTACTTAACCACATACCCGGGGTATTTCCTTGTAAGTCTTGTGCAAAGCAACGATAAACCGTGCTTTAGCGTGAGTGTATAAACAGAATCGGCGTTGGTAACTGGCTACTCATGGTTCGGGTAGCAGTTTGTGATTGCGGTAGTTGCCGTTACTGAACTAGTTTGCGTGTTTTGTAGGCTTGATGTCACCGGGCAAGGATTTGTGCAGTGTGATCAGGTTTCGCTAACTGCACTCATTCGTTACTGGTGTTTCTTGTTGTTATGCCTAGGATGGACCGTTTTACACTACTTGTACAGTCCAATAGGCCGTAGCTGCCGGTTTGGAGCCTTTAATATCGTTAGGTTCTGACGTTAGTTAATTCGGCGGTGAATGTTTAACGGGGGTTGTCTTCCTCCGGCCGGCTATGCAAAAAGCTCGCAAAACGCGGTATGCCGCGCTGGGTAAGGCCGTAATACTTATAGGTTACCCAGCTTCCTATTGCTGGTGGCGACTGGCGGTTGGCCAGGCTAAAACCGCTGCCAATCTTAAACTGCTGACCCTGGCGGGATTCCACTAATAATGAGCCCATAATGCCCCTGAACTTGCCTTTGCCGGGCAGATGGGCGAGCACTTTGGCTTCGTCGTCCTGATAGCGTTTGGCTTTTAATAATCCGGGATTGCGCCCGTGCTGATAGTGCGCCTGGCGATGATGGAGCATGAGTCCTTCACCACCTTGTTGAGTAAGCTTATCCAGGACATTTTCCAGCGCAGGTAGCGAATCCAACGTAAACTGTTTAATCATTTTCAGGCTGGGGTTATTAGTTTGAGCTATTAGCCTTTGCATCCTTTCAACACGCGCTTCAAAGGGCATGCCGGTAACAGGTATGTCGAACACCATCATTTTAATTGCCTGCCAGCGTTCATCAGGGTGATTACTCAGCACGGTAGAAGCAATATCTTCAAAGCTGCCCCGTTTGCTCCACAGTTCACCGTCCATGGGCTCAGTCGGCCAGTTGCGGGTAAACCCTGGGGGCGGGTAAATGGGGTTACCATTACGGGTGATAAGCTGAGTACCTGTCCAGCGCGCCCGAATACCGTCGAGCTTTTCACTCACCAGGTATTCACTGATATCGATGTCGCCCTTGTAGGACTCGGCCAGTTGTAGTGGTGCATTTTGCGCTACTGCGGCGGAGCATAGCAGCACGCTGAGTAATAACAGCAGTGCTCGGATAATCATCAGTCGGTCCAGAGTAAAACCATCAGTGTAGCGGGTTTAGTTTTTCGGAAAACTGGGCCTTGGAATGGTTTAGCGCGTTTGGCTGTTAAGGTAGCGCTTTAGGCTTTTAGGCGTTACACCGGTTTGCCGTTTTACCACCCGGGACAAGTGGCTTTGATCGCTGAAACCGGCGGC
>JAYZXK010000043.1:0-4147 GCA_036141415.1 Pseudomonadota bacterium | reverse complement strand
TGTCAGCTTTTGCTTCAAACGCGGCGCGATCTTCGTCGGTCCACCAGTTTTGCTGAATACCCTTGGCATCAGACTTAGAGCCCTGGTCGTCAAAGCCGTGACCCATTTCGTGACCGATAACGGCGCCGATTGCACCGTAGTTAACTGCCGGATCGGCGTTTGGATCAAAGAATGGGGGTTGCAGGATAGCCGCCGGGAATACAATCTCGTTGAACGATGAGTTGTAATAAGCATTTACCCGTTGTGGCGTCATGCCCCAGCGCTCGCGGTTAGTCGGTTCCAGTTCATCTTCTACCTGCTTGGCGTGGAAGAACTTACTGATGTTACGCTCGTTGGTCAGCAGATCCTGGTCGGTAATTTCCAGACCTTCATAAGAAATCCACTCATCCGGATAACCGATTTTAGGGTTAAACGCCGCCAGCTTGGCTTTAGCATTGACTTTGGTTTCTTCGCCCATCCAGTCCAGGCCGTCAATCCGCTCGCCCAGGGCAGCACGCAGGTTTTCTACCAGCTCAGCCATTTGTGTTTTAGAGCTTTCCGGGAAGAAGCGATCCACATAGCTCTTACCAATGGCAAAACCTAAAGAAGTCGTGCCAGACATGGCGCTAAGCGCACGTTTCCAGCGTGGACGAGGCTCTTGCTGACCGTTCAGGGTTTTACCATAGAAGTCGAAGTTGGCCATATAGATGTCATCCGACAGCATCGACGCATTATTCGAGATAGTGTGGTAGGTCAGGTAAGTTTTCCAGTCATCCAGTGGCGTATCGTTGATGATTTCGATAACGTCTTTTACCGGTTGTGGCTGGGAGATATTCAGCTCAGGCGCTTTAAAGCCCATCGCATCTAACCAGGCATTCCAGTCAAAGTCAGGGTACATGTCGGCCAGTGCGCTGCGCTCGATTTGGTTTAATGTCAGGTCGCGGTCACGACGCTTTTCACGAGGCCATTGAATTTCTGCAATTTTGGTTTCCAGCGCCAGAATGGTCTGGGCTTTTTCTTCCGGGTTTTCCACCTCGGCAAAGGTCAGCATCTCAGCGATATGTTTTACGTATGCGTCGCGGATATTGCTGAAGCGCTCTGAATCGTTAAGGTAATAATCACGATCAGGTAAGCCCAGACCGCCAACACCCACACTCAGCTGGTATTCATTGGGATCCAGGCGGTTATACCACAGGCCACCGTATAAAGGCGCTGATGCACCGGTCAGCCAGCTTTCGCCGAAGAATTCGGTAAGCTCTTTAACCGACGACAGGTTGTCGATGTCAGTCAGCGTAGGATTAATTGGCGTAATGCCTTTAGCGTTGATGGTTTCGGTATCCATGTACGCGGTGTAGTAATCGTGAACCAGCTGTTCTTCGGCGGTTAAATTATCCGACGCCATAATGTCGTCGATGATTTGCTTAACCTGCTCTTCGCTGCGATCGGCCAGGGCGTTAAATGCACCAAAGCGGGTTTTGTCTGCCGGCAGTTCGTAGTTTTCATACCAGGTACCACTGGCATACATAAAGAAGTCGTCACCCGGTTTTACGCTTTCGTCACGGGCGGTCAGGTCTACACCAAATGAGCCAATTTCGGCTTTAGCGGCAGGCGCCTCAGCTTGGGTGTCTGCGGTTTGCGTGGTAGTTTCTGGTTTGGAACAGGCCGTCAGGGCCAGCGATGCAGCAATAGTGGCTGCGAGCAATGTGTACTTCATATTGTTGTCTCTGTGTTAGGATTTTTCAGGCGTTATTGTCGCCCCGTTTGTACTTGTTGGTGTTACAAATTCGTTCAGATAGTCCGCGTTGAAAGGTAATACATCCCGGGCCTGATTGAAATAGTCTTCGATAACCGGTTTTTCCCGCTGTAAAAAATCTGCCACAGCCTGATGAAACCTCGGATCGTGCAATTTATGGTGAGATACACAATAAACCGGCTCAAAGCCGCGCAGAATTTTGTGTTCGCCCTGAGTACCGGGATTAAACAGCGGCAGCTCCTGTTCGATGGCAAACTCAATACCCTGAAAGTAACAGCACTCAAAATGCAGTTCATCAACATCTTCCAGGCAACCCCAGTAACGCCCGTACAACCCTGTATCATCAAATAAAAACAGGGCTGCAGCAATTTCCTGGTCATTATGGGTGGCTTTCACAAGCATAATGTTGTCCCGGCAATGGGCATACAGCGCGTCGAAAAAGGCCGGGGTTAAATAGCCGGTGTGGCCACTGCGCTTCAGGTACGTGTCCTGATAGCACTGGACAAAAAATGCCATGTCTTCGCGACTTAGCTTATCACCGTGTAGCCTTTCCACACGCAGAGAAGGGGAGTGAAAACGCTTACGGGTTTTACGAATGCTTCTGCGCTTGCGGGATGTAAGCCGGGCAAGAAAGTCATCAAAATTCTGGTAGCCGCGATTCATCCATTGAAACTGCACACTGAAACGTGAGCTATAGCCCAGTTTGGCAAAGTCGGTTTGGGAATCAAGCGGATTAAACAACCAATGGCAGGACGAATGCTGATTGTCGCTGGCCCATTCATTGATGTGGGTGATCAGGCTGTGCCACTGGGCGGCGGAAACGTCGCTGGCAATAAGTATGCGAGGGCCGGTAACCGGGGTAAATGGAATGGCCGCAATCCATTTAGGATAATAGTCCAGACCATGCTGGTGGTAAGCATTGGCCCAGCTATGATCAAATACGTATTCGCCATAACTGTGGTTTTTTAAATAGCCCGGCACCACTATTTTAAGCTCACCGTTGAGCGAGCCACTCCAGAATGCCGTTTGCCAGCCGGTTTGCCTGTCGGTTCGCCAGTCGGTTCGCCAGTCGGTTTGCTTGTTTATCTTACCATCGACACAGTGAGTGTCTTCCAGCGCTTTAAGCCATTGATATTGCAAAAACGGGCCTGCCTGCTCGGCCAGTGCCTGCCACTGCAACGCATCAATCTCGTTGATGCTATGATGCAGGGTAAAAGTAAGCGTATTATCCGCGGCTTGTTTTTGCATAGTCTTATGAAATATCCTGCCCGCAGTAAAGCGTAATAGCTGGTACGATACCGGGCATATATTGAGTGCTAAGTTCTAAAAAATCATCGGTAAAATGACAGATAACCCACGTAAAATCATTATAGAGTCGATTACCCGCATGCTTTCGCGACGAGAGCATGCTTATCACGAATTGTTACGAAAATTATCACAGAAAGGTTTTGCAATGGATGATTGTGCCCCTGTGGTGGAGGAATTTAAACAAGCAGGGATCCAAAGTGACGCCCGTTTTGCCGAAATGACAGTGCGCTCGGGAGTAGCCAAAGGGCAGGGGCCGGCCAGGATAAAAGCAGAGTGTCAGCAGTTTGCTATTGATGAATCGTTGCTGGAACAGGCAATGCTCGAAAATGACACTGATTGGTTCACGCTTGCCGGGCAGGTAAGACGCAAGCGGTTTGGTCTTAAACCACCGGCAACCGACAAGGAAAAGTTTAAACAAATCCGCTTTTTACAGTATCGGGGCTTCTATTCTGACCATATCCAGCACGCCTTCGACGACGACCACGAATAGCCAGAGTCTGCCTGCAGCCCTTAATCAATATTTTCTATGGTGATGATTCGCCTGTTTTCACGCTGGATTGCTTAACAAAACAGCATTAACCATGGTATTGTTGCGGCCTCATAATAATGTGGTCAGAAGTGTGCTGAATAGTTGAATTTCCTGCACACAGGCTGCATATAAGCTAAAGGTTAACTAAGGATTTCAGGATTTCAATGACATTATCAACTGCTGATATTCGCCGCAAATTTATCGAGTATTTTGGCCAGCATGGCCACCAGGCTGTTTCCAGTTCTTCACTGGTACCAGCAGATGATCCCACGTTATTGTTTACTAATGCGGGTATGAACCAGTTTAAGGACGTTTTCCTCGGTTCCGAAAAACGCAGCTATACCCGAGCGGTATCGTCGCAGCGTTGTGTTCGCGCCGGTGGTAAGCATAACGACCTTGAGAATGTGGGTTATACCGCGCGTCACCACACGTTTTTCGAAATGCTGGGTAATTTCAGCTTTGGTGACTATTTCAAAAAAGAAGCCATTCAGTTTGCCTGGACGTTCCTAACTGAAGAGTTGGGTCTGCCAAAAGAAAAACTGCTGGTAACTGTGTTTTCTGAAGATGACGAAGCCTTC
>JAYZXK010000042.1:0-7163 GCA_036141415.1 Pseudomonadota bacterium | reverse complement strand
ATTTTATTAAACTTACCTTGCTGGCAGGCAAGATAATTCAGGTCGAAATCCCAGAATGATTTATCTAATCCGGCCTCTCTGGCTTTCAGCCAGTAATGGTGGAAACTGCAAAAACCCATGGTGGTGCCCGGCGCACCAAAGGTGTGGTAGTAGCTTTCGCCAGGTTTACGCCAGTTTTCAAACTTAATGGCCAGTTTAATGGTGCCCTGGGTTTCCCTCAGGAACGCCTTTTCGTCGATCCCTAAAAAGCGGTTAAAGGTTTGAATCGGCGGGATGGTCGCTTCGCCAACACCCACAATACCAATTTGCTCTGACTCGACAAGTTCGATAGCGACACTTTTACCCAGTACTTTGTTGAGCAGCGCTGCGGTCATCCAGCCAGCGGTGCCACCACCGGCAATGACTACTTTTTTAATTGCATCAGGCATGAATCATCCTCAGGGCATGTTTTCATCGGTTTGCTTTTGACTCTAGTGAATTTAAAGGGAAAAGCAAACCGGCTGGAACAAAAAAGCCCCACAAATGCGGGGCTTTTTAACAGCTTAAGCTTAGTAGAACGAGTAGTTGAAGTTCAGCATGTAAGAAGGACCGAACTCACGACGCAGGGTCACGATGCCGTTGCTGTCGATGGTTTCTTCTTTTTCATCTGTCAGGTTAGTGCCCTGCAGTGAAATACGCAGGCCTTCCAGATACTCAATGCCACTGCCTTCGAAGTCGTAACTGATTTGCGCATCAACCTGTGTGATCTTGTCACGGGTTGCTGTTTCAATCTTGTTAGAACCCCCACGCTGGTAGGTGGCAAATTCAGAGCGGTCAGTAGCGGCCACACGAATTTCGAAACCATCCATTTCGTAGTAAGCCGTCAGTGACAGAACCTGGTCAGACTGGCCCGGAATAGGTGAGCCATTTTCCAGTTCAGCATCGATAATGGTTGCAGAGCCGGCAAAACCAAAGCCTTCCAGCGCACTGATAAAGTTACCCAGTGGAATATTGGCGGTCAGCTCGGTACCTTTTACCTCACCTTTCAGGCCATCCTGGAAGTACTCAAAGTAACCAAAGTCCGGCGGCGTCGCTAAATCACCCGCATCGTAAGCCACGTTGGCCGGACCATACAGACCGGTGGTCTGGATAATACGGTCGTGGAAACCAGGGATAAAGTAGTTGGCGCCATTGTTGGTTGAATCGTTAGTAAAGTCGATTAACTCACGAGCGTCATCTGTCCAGTTAACCAGATCTTTATAGAAGAACGTTAAGGCAACATACCCTTCGTTGTCGAAGTACTTCTCGAAAGACAGGTCGAAGTTATTGGCTTCAAGTGGACGTAACGACGGGTTACCCTGGAATTTGCTCCATGGTGAACCGTATTCTTCAACATCAGCCTGGCTGTTTGGAATAGTGATTAAGTCAACGTTCTGGTCGAACTTAACAAAACCTGATGCTTTCATCTGATCGATACGGGCACGGCTGATGGTTTTGTTGGCCGCCACACGAATGAACTGGTTTTCGTCAACTTCAATGCTTACGTTCAGGCTTGGCAGGAAGTGGCTGTACTCATCGCCATCACTTAAGATACAGTCTGCATCTACCTGACCATTGTTGTCGTCATCACAGACGGCGAAGTTTGAGCCGACAATACCTAAGTAACCGGTGGAAGACTGAGTCGTGTCCACATACTGCGCACCAAAGTTACCAATAACCGGGAAGCCATTGATTTCAGTTTCAAAATCAAACTTGGCGTAGATGGTCACAACTTCTTCATCAACGGTGTAGCTGTCACCTAAACGATCCGGCTCAAGCAGGCCAGCGTCATTCAGGGTATATTCACCGTCGTTGTAGGGAGCGAAACCATCGTAAGCGACTACCTGGCCAAAGCCAGCCCAGCTCAGATCGGCCAGTCCGTTATACAGGTACTCTGAAGGAATGGCTTCGGAGTAAGGATAAGAGGAAGCAGTGGCAAAGAAACCTTTGTTGTCCTTCATCTTATAACGATCGCTGTAGTTAACCCCGTACTGGACTTTGTTGATAATTCCCCACTCTACGTAACCTTCTGCTTCGATTCGAACTGTGGTCAGTTCTTCTTCAAAGTCTGCGTAGTTTAAGAAACCATCCTGAGCATTTAAGTAGCTGAATGGAATAGGGTTACCATCCGCGTCAGTAAATACAGTGTTTACGTCTGTGGCAAACTGATCGGCAATATTAGCCATACCGCCACCCCATTGTTGCGGGCCGGTAAGTTGTAACAGAGAAGGATCTGAAAAGGCTTCCAGGCCAGTGCTGCCAGTGAAGAATACCCCATCAGCGCTCATTTGGAATTGGCGGGTACCGAAGGTATCGATGGCACCGTTACGGGCTAAACCAGCGTAGGACTCACCACGCAGGTCGCGCTTTTCTGACTGACTGTTGGCTGCATCAACCATTATCGACCAGTTATCGTCAATGTTGTATTTAACATTCAGACCAAAAGTTTGCAGCTCGCCGTCTTTTTGCGCCGGGTCAGTACGCAGAACCGGGTTAACACCGACCTGAGTACCAGAAACATTGGTGCCGCTGCCGCTAAGTGAAGCCGGATCAGCATTGAAAGGTTCGATGAAACCACGAATAACGCCTGAATCTGAATAATCGATACTCAGCGCATCTACTACGATGTCGAGATTATCGGTAGGACGCCATTGCAGAACTGCTGAAATAGTGTCACGGTCCAGCTCGCGGCTGATGGCCTGTGTATCCAGACCAGACGGTGTAATTTGACCAGCGTCATTGGCACTGTATCCCCAGACACCGTATTTACGTTCGTTACGTGGCGACTCTGTAGTGGCAAGCGCTACAGCAATACCAACGGTGTCGTCAGCAAATTTTTCAACAAATGATAATGCCAGACGCTTACCGGTATTGTCGAATTCCGGGTTATCGGAATCGTTACCGCCCATTTCGTATACACCGGTTAATGTCAGGGTTTCCTGAGCTGCAAGCGGACGCACAGTTTGCAGATCAACCGTACCACCAATACCCTGAACCATCAGGTCAGCTTCAGTGGTTTTATAGATGGTTGCACCGGTCATGATTTCAGAAGGGTACAGGTCGTATTCAACGCCGCGGTTGTCACCAATACCGATTAACTCACGGCCATTTAAGGAGGTGCCGGTGAAATCTTCTTTAAAACCACGAACAGAGATACCGGAAGTCCGGCCGCCAACACGCTCACCGGCAAGACCTGGCAGACGTGCCAGTGATTCTGCGATAGATGAATCAGGCAGTTTACCAATGTCTTCAGCAGAAATGGCTTCAACAATCGACGTGTTGTCCATCTTGATGGCCTGAGCTCGCATCAGTGAGCCGCGAATACCTTTTACTGCAATTACTTCTACATCAGGTTCACTGGCGCTGTTGTTTTCTTGTGATAACGCGTGGCCTGAATACATCGCTGAGGTCACAGCCAGTGACAACAACGCTGGTTTAAAAATGTGTTTAGTCTTCATGTTTAGTGCCCTAACTAAAGTTTGAACGGTGCAATCTTGTTACATCGATGTTAACAATAGTTAAAGTATACGAGAACGTCAAGTGATTTTCTTAATCAATTAAGTAAATTATTTTAACTTTGATTACTGAGGTTTAGTGATAGTTTGTGTAGGTGGTTTATCCGACTGGCTTTTTTCGATTAAGTATGATTATTAAAAATAAATGAATAGCGAATATTTTTTACATTTATGATTATGCATAAATAACGCTGATGCCTAACTAATGGTACTTAGTAAAGGTAGAACAAAAGTCACAAAAGTATAGATTTACGCGCCGAATTTTTTTCTACCTCTGTAAAGTGAAGTGACCGTATTGCAAGGCGCTGCAAAAAAGCCTCTAGCCAGCATTGAAAGCGTTGAATTAACTGGGCATTCCGAACGGGGTTTGGTAGCTTAATAATTTGTTGCAGGCGACAACCAGTCAGGCACGACAGCCATGGAGTTTGAACAGTGAAAATATTCGGTGGGTTATTTTTCATTATCGTTATCGCGATTGTTGTATTTGGTTGGCTTAGTAGTGGGCCAGGCTCCGATGCCGTGGTGGCTGAAATACCCGAAACCTCTTCCAATGCCGAACCGGTTAAGGCCGTTAAACGGCATTACCAACCCGTGGATGAACGCCATTTTAAAAAGCCACGGGTCGAACCTGTTATCTTGCCGGACATAGGCCGCACCGATGTGTCCTGGGGGGCGGTAGGCAGTGATTCGGAGGGTAATATTTATGTGGGTCTGGCCGAGTCTGAGGATGCTCCCAGAAGTGCTTATCTGGTAAAGATTAATGCTGCGGGCCAGGCAACAGTGATGGGGGATGTGGTCAGCGAGCTCAAGCGCGCGGGTATTGCTCCTGCAAGCGTGAGTCAGGGCAAAATTCACAGTCAGATCGTTGCCGCCAACGATGGTTATCTTTATTTTTCCAGTTTTGATGAAGCCGGAGAGACAGAGGTTCGATTACCTGATTATGGTGGTCACCTGTGGCGGCTGAATACCCTATCCGGACAATGGCAGCACCTGCTCGCCACCCCGGAAGCGTTAATCGCGGTTAACACCGATGGCCGCTATGTTTATGCGCTGGGTTACTGGGGGCATGTGTTGTATCAGTTTGATACGCAATCGGCAAAGGTTAATAAAACTGAAGTGGGCTCGATACCTGGTCATGTGTCACGCCAGTTTCTGGTTGATGGTAAAGGCCATGTTTATGTGCCCAAACTATCGCAAAGTGGTATTAACGAAGAACCTTCGGCGATGCTGGTTGAATTTGATCAAAACCTCAATCCGGTAACTGAATACCCATTACCCGATTATTCCAGCGAGGATATGACCCGTTACCGAGGCATTGTTGCTTATACAAACATGCGTAACGGTGATGTGTATTTCACCCTGGGGCAGGGCTATCTGCTGCAGGTGCAGGCTGCTGAATCGGGCGCTGAAAAGCTGATAAATCATGGTTTGTTTAACCCGGCCGGTGAGGCCAATATTCCCAGTTTGTTTACGGTTGATGGTGAACAGTTTGTTATGGGGGTTAGTCGTCGCTCGGGGGCGGACTCTGAATGGTTAATTTACGAGAAGATATCCGGAGCAACGGTAAATTATGCGATGCCGGAGCTGAATGATTTTCTGTTTTTCGGCACCGAGGCCAAGGATGCCGTGGGTAATTTTTATCTGGTAGGGCGGGATACCAAGACCGGGAAACCCAAAGTAGTTAGAATAACATTTCCGGAATAATGAAGCGCCCTTAGCAGGGCGCTTCATTAGATGTCATGTCGCTCTGTTACCACTAGCGCTTGTTGACTGAGCCTTTACAAAGCTGATCGCCATAATAATTATTGGCATAATTACAGTTTGTTTCTGCCTCGCGTTTTTCAGCCGCGATACGTTGTTTGATTTGATTGATTAGTTTACTCATGTGTCTGTCTCCTTGTTGGTTACAGACACTATATGAGTAAAACCAAGTCTAATATATCTATTAATAATGATTAGTCTGATAGTTTTTCTGAATCATTTTTATTGAAGTACATGTCAGTGTACTCATGAGATTCTTTTTGCTTATCGGTGAAAGGATATAAGCTAAAGCCTGTCACTTCTCGTTTTGTGTTCACATCGAAATGAATAAATGCATCGCTGGCGGCATTCTGGTTATCCCAACGGATCACAAACGTGTGATCAGCAAATGCTTCAAGGCTGCCGGTTAAGGTGGTCATTTTTTCGGATTGGATCCGCAACTGGTCGTTTACCATGGTAATAGTCAGTTGCCCAAACCACTGATCCGAGAATTGTCCGGCATAGGCAAGTGGATCCAGAATGACTTCTCCTGTTCCTTCAGGCACAGAATGGCTGGCCAGGTAAATGGCTTCACGCTCGGCCTGATAGTCTTTTAAGGTTTGCACCCAGTCGGTTTTTTCCTGCGGTGCAATGTAGGCTTTGAGAATGTGCTGCATTACGGTACTGCGGGCACCATAGTTTGAACCGTTGTTTAGCAGCACAACGCCCAGTTCCAGATCAGGTACCAGGGCTACATAGGCCTGATAGCCAGACAAAGTACCGGTATGTGATACCACTTTATGGCCATACACATTGGCTAATCGCCAGCCAAGTCCGTAGGACTTCAGACTGGTATTGTCCCACTCTTCATCAGTGGTAGATACCGGCAGCACCCTATGGGCTTTTTGCATATAGGCAATCTGCTCAGGGGTAAGCAGCGTCTCACCGTCAGCTGTCTGGCCATTATTCAACCACATCGCTACCCATTTGAGCATTTCCTCTGCGTTACATACAATGCCTCCTGCTGCTGCAGACACCAGCTCAGTGCCGTTAATGGCGTTACGGGGGATTGCGTATAAACCGCGCTCATCATTGTGACCGTAACTCATGGCGACATTTTGCAGGGCTGCGTCATTCAGTTCGCCGGCAAAGCATTGCATATCTAGCGGTGCAAAGATTTTTTCTTCTATCACCGAGGCATAAGGTTTACCGTAAAGCTGCGCAACAATTTCACCGGCCGTAATAAACATCAGGTTGCTGTAAGCATATTCACTGCGAAAGCTACTGACCGGCGTCAGGTAGCGCAGGTTATGAATAATCTCTTCACGGCTGAAACCGCTGGGCTCCGGCCACAGCATGCTGTCGCCGGCACCGCTGGCGAGCCCGGAACGGTGGGTTAACAGGTCGAGCAAGGTGAACTCCCGGGTTACCCAGGGATCCTGCATTTGAAAGGCCGGCAGGATGTCGGTAACTTTGGTTTGCCAGCTCAGCGAGAATTCATCGATTGCCATGGCCAGTGCTGCCGCCGTAAAGGCTTTGGACGTTGAGGCTAAACGAAAATAAGTACTTTCGGTCACGGGTAAGTTGTTGGCCAGGTTTCGCAGCCCTACGCCCTTAAGATAAACGGCTTCGCCCTGATGAATAATACCAACCCCCATACCCGGGGTGTAAAACTCTGTTAATGCCTGTTCTATCACCGCTGTGGTGTTCTGAGGCGGGGCGGTTGTTTTTTCAGGCGAAGCAGAGCAGGCGGTAGTGGTTAATAACACCAGGCCGGCGAAAAGTTGGGTAGCGCGAATGGCAGACATATTGATTCCCTGCAAATTGAATAATTTGGAATAATTTATTCAATTTGCAGGCTCGCGCGGCGAATGTCAATGCCATCTTATT
>JAYZXK010000041.1:0-33409 GCA_036141415.1 Pseudomonadota bacterium | reverse complement strand
ATGCGCGTAGAAAAAACCCTTACCATCGTTAATAAACTTGGCCTGCATGCCAGAGCGGCCACACAGTTAGTGCAACTGGCCAATCAGTTTGATGCTGAAATCACCCTTAAGAAGGGGGATAAAGAAGCTAATGCCAACAGTGTGCTGGGGTTAATGCTGATGGAAAGTCACCAGGGCGAACAGGTTGATGTGATCAGCGAAGGCCCGGATGCCGAAGCCGCCATGGCGGCGGTAGAAAACCTGATTGTTGGCCGCTTTAACGAAGACGAATAGTCTCTGCGATCATAGCAGCTAACCACTGATTGACTGCCAAACAATAATCACAAACAAAATAGCGCTGATTAATTGCCACACCAGTACCGGATTGCGTTCGATTAGCGGCTTTGTTACCTCCCCAGAGATAATTTCAGCGGGATTACACAACGCGGTTTCGAAATCCGAAAAGGCCTCAAAGCGTTTACTTTCTTCAGGGTGAGTTATTTTCTTCAGGCAAATATCCAGCCATGCAGGCAAATCTGCTCTAGTCTTTCGAACACTCTGATACCTATATTCATCTGTACTTGCAGGAATATAGTCTTTAAAACCAAACGGCGCATAGGGTAATTTACCGGTAAACATTTCGTAAACGATCACCCCAAGAGAAAACATGTCCGCTTTAAAGCTACTCCGGTTGTGAATCAGAAACTCTGGAGCAATGTAGTGCACTGAGCCTACCGGGTACTTTTCTTGTTGTTGCTCGCCGGTTTCCAGTAACGACGACACCTGAACCGTACCAAAATCGATAAGCTTCACCTCGCCGTGTTCGGTTATCATAATGTTTTCAGGTTTCAGATCCCGATGCACCATGTCATTACGCTGAAATGCCCTTAACGCCTTTACCACTTGTAAAACTATACGGCGCACCTGATCCAGTGATGGTGCTGGATGATCTATCATCCATTGCCTTAATGATTGCCCCTCAATGTATTCGCAGACATGAAAGATAAAATGGGTATTGGCTGGTCTTGGTAATATTTTCATGACGTAGGGGCTGTCCATATTCCGCCCTACCCACTCCTCACGCAAAAAGCCCTGCATAAAATCGGCATCATCCCCATGCTTTACCGTTGGCGCTTTAAGGCCGTAAATCTGCCCACTGGTTTCGTCGACTACTTTGTATAAACAGGAGCGTGTTCCGTTAAATACCTGCTCAATTACCCGAAAACCTTCCAGTTTATGACCTACCTCCAGTGGTGGCGGGATAACCATTTCACTGGCGATTACACCCAGTTCGTTAAGGTTAGCTTCAGGGAGTGCTTCTACCATTGCAATAAAACAAGTGACGTTATCATTGCTCCCGGCATCCAGCGCAGCATCAACAATGTCTCGTGCAGCCTGTTCCGGGTTGTGCATATCCCTGAGCTTTTTGGCAAGCGTTTTGGCGCCCAGAAAATCATGTACCCCATCGGTCGTGAGTAAATAAACTTCGCCCTGTCGTAAAGCGAAAGAAGCAAAGTCAACATCAAGCTTAGCATCCAGTCCTATCGCTCTGGTTAAAATATTTTTACTGCGTTGTTTTATGACATGATCGGTGGATAACTGCTCAAGTAAACCCTCCTGATATCGATAAATCCGACTATCCCCAACATGCATAAGAAAGCCAGTGGCTGATTTGAATATAAGGCAACTCAGCGTAGTTAACATTTGGCTGCCTCCGCCCTGAGCATAATCAAACTGCCCGTAACACCAGCGATTTAAACTGGTTAGAATCTTCCCTACCGAACGTTTAACCGACCAGCTTGACGGTGCCTGAATATAATCATAGATAAAGGTGTTTACCGCTGTGTGCGAGGCATCTTTAGCTTTAGTACAAGCCGATACGCCATCGGCAATAGCGATTACCGCCCCTTTATCTTTGAGTTGAGTACCCTCACCATGCCAGGCCGCGAACGCATCCTGGTTTTCAAATTTAATACCCTGTGAGGTATAACCACCATAGTGAATTTTTAGTGCTGACATGCTCATCTCACAAATATAAAAGCACCTGCCTTAAGGAGAAAGCAGGTGCCCAAACCACTTACGCTGGTTAGCTGTAAACGCTATCCGACCTGAATAAGTTCAACAGTGCCATCTTCATTTACCTCGGTAATTGCACCACTGGGCTCCTTCATCAGCAATAATGTAATAAAACCGAACGCTGCCGTACCACTAATCACCAGAAAAAAGGTACTGGCATCCACAAATGAGTACACTGTCAGATAAGTGACTGCGCCGACGTTTCCGTAGGCTCCGGTCATACCGGCAATTTGCCCGGTAAGACGACGTTTAATTAATGGTACTACTGCAAACACAGCACCTTCTCCGGACTGAACGAAAAATGAGCACGCCATAACCGCCAGTACAGCCAGCCAAATTGGCCAGTTTGCGTCAATGAAGCTTAAAGTAAAGTAACCACCAGCTAAACCGGCGGTTAAGATCAGCAGTGTTTTCTTACGACCAAACTTATCTGAGATAATGCCCCCTCCAGGTCGGGACATCAGATTCATAAAAGCGTACATTCCCGCCAGTAAACCGGCTGTAGCCATTGATAATTCGAAGGTTTCAGCAAAAAAAGCCGGTAACATCGACACTACCGCCAGTTCAGAACCAAAAGTTGCAAAATAAAGAATGTTAAGCACCGCGACTTGCTTAAACTGGTATTGATGTTCAGTAGGCACCGGTTTGGTAAATAGCGAACGATTCACCTTAAAATTCGAGTAGGCGTCGAAGCAGTAAATTCCGAACAGCGCCAGGTAAATCATAGTACAAACGTTAGCGCTAAGCATATCAACGCCACTGGGAGACAGTTTCCAGTTAAGTAGCGCCAGCGCCAGGTACATTGGTGTTTTCATTACCAGCAGGAAGTAAAAGTCGCCCTTGCTGGTCACTTCCATTCCGCCTAGATTCTTTGGCTTAAAATAAGTTGAGCCTTTGGGTGTATCCCTGACGTTGGTGTAATAAATAACACTAAAAATTAAACATAGCACGCCGGTAAGAGCGACGGCGTAACGCCATCCGTCATCACCGCCGAATAGCACCGCCAGGGTGGGCAATGTAAATGCCGCTGCGGCAGAGCCAAAATTTCCCCAACCACCATAAACGCCTTCTGCAGTACCCAGTTCTTTGGGGGGGAACCACTCACTGACCATTCGAATACCAATGACAAACCCAGCCCCGATAAAGCCCAGTGCAAACCGGGCAATAGCTAACTGGATAAAGTCGCTGGCAAAGGCAAACATAAAACAAGGTATTGCACAAATGGCCAGAAGTGAAGAGTAAACTAAACGTGGGCCATATTTATCAGTTAAGGCACCAATAATAACCCGGGCCGGAATAGTCAGTGCCACATTAAGGATCAGCAAGGTTTTCCATTCTTCTATACTCAGCCCCATGTCATTCATAATGACCTGTTTCAGCGGCGCCATATTAAACCACACCATAAAAGTAACGAAGAAAACCATCCAGGAAAGATGAAGAATTTTCATTTTCCCGCTAAAGGAAAATATATTGAATTTATCTGCGCTCATGAAATTGTGTCCTAAAAAACAAAAAGCCCGCGCTCTGTAAACAGAGTGCGGGCTTCATTACCAAATCAATTTCCCAAAACTAGCGCAAAAAATACGCCATATAAAAACAACCATAAAATCATAGGGGTAAATTATAAACTTGCGTAACCCCAGCTCTTTTATGCACCATAAAAGAGCGAGATAACCAATTAAGTGCAACGCCTTGAATAGTAATAACCCTACTTAATACAGGTCTACAAAGCCAATACTTCTCTTTTCCTCACGCCCTGTTACGCATTCTACGACAAAATATTCGCCCCCTGCTCTGGTGCTCTGGCTTGTTCTGCCTGGCGGCGGATATCGTCATTTTCACTGGAGACATCGTCATGCGCGGCTGAGTGTTTCTCTGGGGTTGCCGCGGGTTTGCTGACGATGCGTTGTTTAACCGGTGCTTTTTGCTCGCTAACCTGCTCCTGACTATTCACCATCGTCACCGGCACGCCCTGCGGGAAAATCACTTCACGTGCGTCATCCGGCATACTGATACCCTGAACGGTAAACAGCTCTACCAGGTCGCGCATTAATACCGATGCCATTTTAATTACACTGGTACTTTCTACGTCGATCCAGAAATACACTTTGAGATTTACCGTCGCCGAGCCAAGCTCATCAACCAGCACTAATGGCTCAGGTTCTTTAAGTACGTTAGGGTGCTCACCAATGAGCTGTAACGCCAACCGCTGAGCCTGCTGACAATCCGCATCGTAGCCTATGCCTAAGGTAAACTGGCCACGCATTTTAGGGTTTGCGGTGAGATTTTTAATGGTCCCTTTGTAAATCACAGCATTGGGGATCTGAATATGATTGCCATCGAAGTCTACCAGCGTGGTAGCCCGCGTGGTGACTTTCTGAACCACCCCGGTATAACTATTTATTTGCACCACGTCATCAATGCGGAACGGGCGCTGCACTGTTAATAGCAAACTGGCTATCATGTTTTCCGCGATATCCCGAAAGGCAAATCCCAGAATGAGCCCCAGCACACCAGTACCGCTCATTATCGCCACGGCAAACTCGGTAAGGCCGGAAAGTTTCAAAAAGATATACAGTGCAAGCAGAATAAGAACCAGGCTCACCGCGCGCTGGCTTACCGAACGCAACAGCGGGCTGGAAGAAAGGTAACGAACAGGTCTAATCAAAGCTTGTGAAACACGTCCGGCGAGCCACAAGGTCAGCATCAATATAACTAACCCCAATGCAATAGCAGGCAGCTTCACGATAAAAGCCTGCCAGTATGCCTCTAACGAGGTAACCAGTTCACTGGTAGAGGATCCCATTAATCTATTCCTTTGCGCTGTTCCTGCTAGTTAATAATCGCTTTTCCCATGAATAGATCAGAAATGCCAGGGCCCCCTGGCATCACACAGTTCATTGCGTTGTTACTCCGATATATTACCGTTTGAAGAGCCGCACCCCGAGCTTCGTCAACACAAACACAGCTCCACCGGTAAGCGCCCCTATCCATGCTGCGTGGATAGGTACAAAGATTAGTGCCAACGCAGAAGTTGAGGATGTGTGGGCCGTGGTATACAGTGAATGCTGCATACCCCAATAGCCGCAAAAATGAATTGCCGCAATGGCCAATAAGGCCAGCCAGAGAGCGAGCTTGCCTGGCACGGAACGTTTCAGACTGGTCGTTAGCCCCACCAGCAGCAGAGCACCGTAGGGAATGGCTCTGAATGCTGCGGCAAATAGCAGACTGTCGATAGTTAAAAACCGCGTAACCCTGGCAAATCCTTCTGCCACGCCGTAATCGCCAACGAATATTGCCAGTACCCAGTCCACCAGGGTTTCATTAATAACAACGAAGGCGATAATTAGCACTATCCAGAAACTTTTACCCATCACTCAATCCTTGTTTAGTTTATTACCTGAATATCGATAGTAAGTAGCCAGCAGGGCGACTTACTCAGCATCCGGAACGAAAGTGGTTGCCTGTCTCGTGGTTGATTGATTAGTGGCGGTCTCGGATTTCGCCTCAGCACAATCCCGCACGTTCTTTTGCACGGTAATAGCGGCAAACATACTCAATACAAAGGCCATCCCGAAAAAGCCCTTTTCACTGAGTGCCAGTTGCGCGTTGTACAACCCCACAATTAACAGAGCGATAGCGGCCACAGTAGCTACGCCACAAGCGATAAAGTAGGCACGGGTTACTTCAATCCCAGCCATTTTATCGCGGATGGTTTTCTGTAAAGACACCACTGCGAAAAGCCCCAGTAGCATTACGGTCAGGTAGTAGCCTTTTTCATTAAGCTGCATATAAGCGTTAAATAAACCAATCAGATAACTGGCAACCCCAATAATCAGCGCCGCTACTGCAGCAATCCGAAAAGCCTTGGTAGGTGTATTTGTCATTGTCTGAGCTGAGTATTCCATGATGATATCCTTGATTAAATAGCTTGAGTGCGGCCGTTGGCATAGAGCACTACGGCATGTTGAGACAAGTTAAACTGCGTTAAATAGTGGCTAATAGTGGTAAAGGTAGCTGTGCGAACCCGCCCTTTGTGATCAGAAGTAGTTACACCGTCTGTCACCATACTGCCTACCGCCAGCTTTAGCGGGCTGATGTGGACTCGCTGAGGCTTAAAATAGGCGACGTTATTGGCTTTAATTCGCTTTTTATCCGCGGTTTGGTACAGGGCCGCCTGCAGCATATCCAGGGTGAATTCAGTACAGTTCTGGCGCTCGCTGTTAAATGGATTGGCTATCACCGAATAACGGGGATTGTGCAAACCAAGGTGCTTTTGTTCACTGATTAGCGCTATGAGCCGTTCCTGCACCGCCGGGGTTGGTATTACAATGCCAGCCTTAAGCGTTTGGGCGCCCCAGAAAAAATCCACCGGGTAATCAACAATGATGTCGCTGCGACCCGGATCGTCGGCGCGCTGATAGAGATTGTGAATAGCGTATCCGTATTCGGTACTCCCATCATCCAGGCTGATAGCAGAGTAAATCGCTACCGCTGTATGGGTAAAATGAATACCTTTTGGCAGATCTTTTTGCTGACGGCCGACCCGACCGATAATAAAGGCATGAGCCTGATGCTCTGCCGCATAGCGCTCTACTTGCTTGGCAAAGTCAATGATCTGCTCAGGTTGAAACACCGATTTTGACGGGGTCTGACTGCCGGCCTGGGCGCCGGCAGTAAGTATAATCAATAGTACTGCAATAATGACTCGCATAACCTGCTCCTTGTCGAATTAACCCTTAGGGCGAACCCTGAGGGTGAACCCTTACTGTTTTACCGTTTGTTCTACCACGACTTCTGAGGGCGGTGGGTCGCGCGTGATCACGCGGGTAGTAATAGTGAGAGGTTTAGTGTTTCGCTGATGTTTGGCATGCAGCGCTTTAACCGAGTGGTGGGTTGAGTCGGCGACAGCCACCACGCTCATGCCGGTAACAATCACCGGTGCTGCTACTACGGCACTGGCTACCGATGCCGTTGACGCAGCACCTTCCACACTGGCCAGTACACTGTGTTTACTGGCCTGACCGCTGTGATCAACAGAATCAGCCGCCATAGCTCCCTGACTAACAACAACACTGGTAAGTAACGCAATAACTAATTTCTTCATGGTCATATTCCTTCATTGGTTGGTTCCCCTTCAAGCTAATCCCCGGTAGAAAATAAGTAAACTCAATTAAAATTTGTAGTATATTCCTACACCAAAGGTATCGGAATTTAATACTATGAGTCAGATTAAGCAGGTAACACAGCGTTTAAAGCAATTACTTAAGGAACAGGGAATGACCTATAAATCCCTGTCTGAACAACTGCAACTGAGTGAAGCGAGTATAAAACGGTGCTTCTCACAACAGAGTTTTACCCTGGAGCGCCTGGAGCAGGTTTGTGAGGCTTTAGGACTCACCCTGAGCGATGTGTTTATTCAGGTTGCCCAAACTCAGCCTCGGGTTTCCCAACTATCGGAAGCGCAGGAGCGCGAACTGCTGGAGAATCCGCGCTTGCTGTTGGCCGCGGTGTGTGTGCGCGACGGCTGGCAATTTAACGAGATAATTGATTACTACGCTATCAGCGAGCCTGAAGCCGTGCGCCTGATGGTAAAACTGGATCGCCTGAAGTTGATTGAATTTCTGCCCGGTAATCGCTATCGCCTGTTGATTGCCCAGGACTTTCGGTGGATCCCCGGCGGCCCTCTGGAAAGGTTTATGGAGCAGGAAGTAATGGTTAAGTTTATGGCCCCAAAGAAAAACGAGCCCTGGACTTTTCGTTTTTACCTGCGCGGGCGCTATTCGGCAAGCTCAGTGGAAATTATTCAGCGCCGGCTCAATCAGCTAACCCGGGAGGCGGCCGAGCTCAATGAAGAAGATGCCCGCTTACCCATAAGCGAACGAACGCATATGGGCTTGCTCATGGCAATGCGCCCCTGGGAGCCGTCCCTATTTGAGGCGATGCGCCGGGAATAAGCAATATGGCCTCTTCATGCACCGCCTGAAGGCTATTGTTTTCTACCAATTAAAGTAACAAGGACTCCCAACGCCAGGCGAACCTATTTTTTGATATTTCCCGGGCACGATACTCACTAAATTGTCATAACCTTTAGCTATACAAATCACATTAAAACTCGCCAGACAGAATAAAAAAGCGCCAGTTAATGTTTTAATCCATGACAGAAATCTGCCTCTGAGTTACCCTTACAGGCATAGCGATATTCTTAAGGATTACGGGTGGCAGAAGCGATTGAAGCGAATTATGCGCGTGGGCAGTTACGTGCCATCAATCAGGCGCTGTCTGAGGGTCGCTTTGTTTCTGTGCGTAAACAATTGCACGAAATGCCCCCCAGCGACGTCGCGCTGATTCTTGAGTCCAGCCCCACTAAAACCCGTGATGATCTGTGGGAATTGCTCGACAGTGACTTTCACGGCGATGTCATCGAAGAGCTCTCCGAGGAAGTCCGTAACGGCATTATCGCCAAAATGATGCCCGCCAAGGTAGTCGATGCCCTCGAAGACATGGACACCGACGATCTCGCTGAAACCCTGTCGAGTCTGCCGGAAGAAGTGTTGCAGGATGTCTTGCAGTCTATGGATGCCCAGGACCGCCATCGCGCAGAACAAGCCATGTCCTACGGTGAGGAAACCGCTGGTTTCATCATGAACACCGACACCATTACGCTGCGTCCGGAAGTCTCCATTGATGTGGTGCTGCGCTATCTGCGCCTGAAAGGTGAGCTGCCGGAAAATACCGATACGTTTTACGTTGTCAGCCGCACCGATAATCTGGTAGGCATCGTCCCGGTAGCGAGGTTATTAACCACCGATCCGGAAGCCAGGGTGGCTGATGTCATGGACGAAGAACCGGAAGCTATCCCGGTGAATATGCCCGATGACGAAGTTGCCAGTATGTTCGAACGGTATAACTGGCTATCGGCCCCGGTTGTCGACGACAAGCACCGTCTGGTAGGCCGGATCACCATTGATGACGTGGTGGATATTATCCGTGAAGACGCCGAACACTCTATGATGAGTATGGCCGGTCTGGATGATGAAGAAGATACCTTTGCCCCGGTGTGGCAAAGTACCCGACGACGCTCTGTGTGGCTTGGCGTTAACCTGCTTACCGCGCTGATGGCCGCCGCGGTGAGCGATTTATTTGAAGCAACGCTGAGTCAACTGGCGGTACTGGCCATTCTCAATACCATTGTGCCCAGTATGGGTGGCGTGGCAGGAAACCAAACCCTCACCTTAGTGATCCGCGGTATGGCTTTGGGCCATGTGAATCCGTCTAACTCGCGCTGGCTGATCACCAAAGAATTTGCCATCGGTCTGCTCAATGGTGTGATCTGGGCAGTGCTGATTGCCACCGTGATTGCCGCCTGGAAACAAGACCTTACACTCGGTATTATCATTGCCTTCGCGATGCTTATGAACATGATTGCCGCTGCACTGTCAGGCGCTACACTACCTATTGTGATGAAAAAGTTGCGCATCGATCCTGCCCTGGCAGGCAGTGTTATTCTGACAACTATCACCGACGTTGTAGGCATCTTTGCTTTTTTAGGCACTGCAACCCTGTTTCTGGTGTAGCGGCACCGCGCCCCGCCTACACATACAGTGTAACAACCAATTATTAAAATAGTGTGCCGTTATCATCCGCCGCTGAGCGATGTGCGGCGCATCTGTCAAAGGAGAGAATACATGGAACTGATCCGCTCTTTGAGCATGGCCGTGGCCATCGCATTCGCGCTAAGCGGGTGCATGACACCGCAAAACACCACTACAGAGGAAGCCGCCAGTGCGGTACCTCCTGCCGCCTCTGCCACCACAGAAGATCCTTACCTGTGGTTGGAAGAAGTAGAAGGCGACAGAGCTCTTGACTGGGTGCGTAACCAGAACCAGCGCACCCTGAGCGACCTTCAGGCGAATCCAATTTATGCCGACCTGAATGAGCAGGCACTGGAAGTGGTTAACTCTTCTGAACGCATTCCCTACGGTACCATCCGTAATGGCTATGTTTACAACTTCTGGCAGGATGCAACGAATATAAGGGGCCTGTGGCGCCGCACCACACTCGAAAGCTATACCACCAATTCCCCCCAATGGGAAACCATACTCGACTTCGACAAACTGGCCGAAAGCGAAGGTAAAAACTGGGTGTATAAAGGCGCTAACTGTTATACCGCCAAAGCAAAAGCTGATTACAAATGCCTGATTAGCTTATCCAATGGCGGTAAAGACGCGGTGGTGATCCGTGAGTTTGACCTTGCCAGCAAAAGCTTTGTAGATGACGGCTTTACCCTGCCCGAAGCCAAATCCGGTGTAACCTGGGTTGATTACAACACACTTCTGGTCGCAACTGACTGGGGCGGCGATGGCAGTACATTAACGGATTCCCGCTACCCGTCTGTGGTTAAACGCTGGCAGCGAGGCACATCACTTAGTGATGCCACAACGCTGTTTAGCGGCAAAAAAACCGATGTTGGCGTGTGGCCTTTCACCCAGGAACGGGATGACGGCACCCGCCTGGAAGGGGTGGTAGTTGCCCCCACTTTTTTTACCAGCGAATATTATATTTTTCCGGCTGGTAAAGATGCTGTGCGCCTGCCGCTGCCAGAAAAAGCTGACATTGTAGGTTGGTTTGAAGGGCAACTGATATTTACCATTAAACAAGACTGGACCGTGGAAGCCGGTGGCAGTGCCAAGCATTATTCTACCGGCAGCTTGCTGGCGATGCCGTTCTCTGAAGCAGGCGAGATTACCCCGGGCACGATGCCCGAGGCGATCTTTGAACCCAACAATCGCCAGGCCATCGAAAGTGTTTCGATAACCCAGGGACAACTGCTGATGACCTTAAGCGACAATGTGGTAGGTAAAGTGTTTGCCATCACCAAAGCCGATAATAACTGGCAACGGGAACAACTCGACTTGCCTGCCAATGGCACCCTGTCGGTCTCTTTCGCCGATAAGGATGAAGCAACGGTACTGATCAATTACGAAGGTTTTCTGACCCCCGATTCATTAATGAGTTACACACCGCAAAGCGGCGAGGTTAAAACGTTAAAGAGCCTGCCAAGCTGGTTTAACGCTGACGATCTGGTAGTAGAACAAAAAGAAGCGAAATCGAAAGACGGCACCATGGTTCCATTTTTCGTGATCCATAAAAAAGGCATTAAGCACGATGGCAAAACGCCGACCTTGCTGTATGGCTATGGCGGCTTTCAAATCTCTATGCGACCCAGCTACAGTGGCTTAAGAGGTAAGTTGTGGTTAGAACGGGGCGGTGCTTTTGTGCTGGCGAATATTCGTGGCGGCGGTGAATTTGGGCCTAAGTGGCATCAGGCCGGTTTGAAAACCAACCGTCAGGTGGTATATGACGACTTTATCGCAGTAGGCGAATGGCTGATTGATCACAAGCTGACATCTCCTGAACATCTGGGGATCCAGGGCGGCTCTAACGGTGGCCTGTTAATGGGTGTTATGCTCACGCAACGCCCCGATTTGTGGAATGCAGTGATTGTGCAGGTGCCGCTACTCGATATGTTGCGTTTCCACCTGCTGCTGGCCGGCGCCAGTTGGGTGGGTGAATATGGCTCACCAGAAGTGCCCGAAGAGCGTGAATGGCTGGAAAAAATGTCGCCCTACCACAACTTTGATGCCGATGCTGATTACCCGGAACCATTCTTTGTGACCTCCACCAAGGATGACAGAGTACATCCCGGCCACGCCCGTAAGATGGCTAAATTGTTTGAAGCCGCTGGCAAGCCGTTTCTGTACTACGAGAACATTGACGGTGGTCATTCAGCAGCAGCTAATCAGCAGGAAACCGCTAAGCGGGTAGCACTTGAGTTTACCTACCTGACAGAAAAACTGATGGCTGAAAGCGCAGATTAAGCCTGCTGATTTTCAGCAGAAAAGCCCGTTACGATAACGGGCTTTTTTATTTTCTGCCCTTAAACCACCTACTTCCGTAGGTGGTTATAGTTCGATGTAGGGCTTTGCCAATATAAAAATAAGCTAGCAAAGAAAGGTGTTTAGACATTGTTGTCGGAGTCGCCGACATCGACCAGAGGGTGTTGTGCGACCCGGTGACCGTGAACCACTCTGGACTCCCCGCAGCCCTAAATCAGTGAAAAGCATCATCGTCCCTGGCAGAACAAAGTAGACCGTCAATGACGGCACATCCTTGTGCCGCATCGACTGAATCCTCATCCATGAGGATTCTTCTACTTTGTTATGTATGCCAGACACGATGAAAACACTGAAAAAGGGCACAAGTTTTGTTCTTTCTTCGATGTAAGTAAAGACACTTTTTCAGGATTTATCGTAGAACCACCTTCTTTAGGAAATGGATTTTTTACTTAGACGGCTGACCAACCGTCTCCTAAGCGGATTGGGATAACTGCAAACAGTTGCTGTTAAATTTATACCCAACGCCCCACACCGTCTCGACCAGATGAGCGCCGCCTTTGGTTTTACCCAGCTTGGCCCGCAGACGATTCACATGACTAGCCACTGTGTGTTCAAAGCCACCATAATGATATCCCCAGACTGACGTTAACAACTGTTCTCTGGAAAATACCTGATCCGGGTGACTGGCTAAAAAATGTAGCAATGAAAACTCTTTTGCAGTGAGAGGTAACGCCTGGCCGTCCAGCTCGGCACGATGATAGCTGTTATCCATATAAAAACGACCAATACGAACCGGATGATCACCGCTTTTATCCTCCCCGGCTCGGCCAGCCGCACGACGCAACTGAACCCTTATCCTGGCCTGCACTTCAGCGGGATTAAACGGATACTCAATGTAATCCTGGGCGCCGAGTTCAAGACTGACAATACGCTCTGAGTCACAGCCCTGATGGGCCATCACGATGATTGCGCTGTCAGGTAACTTGGCCTGTAGCTGGGCGATCAATTCAAAGTGCTCGGCAAGCTTACTGTAGCTGTCGATAATGATTACCGGGTAGCGTTTTTGCAGGCAACGCTGAATGACCCCGGATGAAGTGCATACCAGTTCACAGTTTTCGCTGATCCGCTCAACACAAGTAAGTAGCGGCCGACAATGATGACGATTATCGCTGACAATTAGAATCATTCCCTCTCCCGGTCTGTTGCCTGACTGCAGGCGCAGTTAGCGTACCTGTTATTAATCAACAGACCGGGAGACAGGAAACTTTATTCCACTTTTTTTTGCCGGCGTTATTCCACCCGGGTAATGGAGAGTTTTACTGCCGGGTTATCAAAACGATGAGCGGAAGTCAGAGCCGACATCATCAGGCCATCATCCGCCGATACTACACCAGGATGAAAGCTCACCAAATCCGCATCGTCTCGTTCAGCATTGTAGCCCTCTCCACCGTCAGCAGGCCCGGGAATGGTACCCGCAGCTTCACTGTTCGCTTCTGTACCCGCGTCGAGCACAGGCAAGACCATTGTCATGCTCTGGTTCACTTCGAGCTCGCCTAACGCGTGGCCGGTAACGCCGGCAAACGCATCGTTGGTGTTCACCAGCATGGTGGCAACACTGATAAACGTATCAGGTTCATTTACCACCGTAACGGTAATGGTTTCACTACTACCCGGCGCAATTGGCCCCGCACCTGCTGCAGAAGCCATTACGCCATCAGCAGTAGTAAAATCGCTGTTGTCCCCCCCCTCGGCGAGTACTTCCAATGCTTGTGAAGCAGACATCCCTACTTCCCACATCATTCCGTCGCCATGCAGCGCCACGCCCACCGGAGACAACGGTTGGCCCTGCGTCATATTGTAAACAGTTACTTCATAGGAATACGATACATCTGCCGGTGGCATAGGTGCTGGCTCGTCATCATCATTAAAATCGCAGGCGGTAAGTGCAACGCAGCTAAGTGCCACCAGTGATAGTCCGAAACGTTGTTGTATTGCCATGGGACCTCCTACTCAGATACTGTAACGGTGACCATGGCAACAGGATTTAACCAGCGCTGGACAGTATTAGAAATATCAGACATGCCCGCCTCGGCATCATTATCACCAAGGTTGCCCGGGTGAATATGAACCGTGGCATTGGTAATTTCGCTGGTGACGCCACTGCCACCGTTGCCCACCAGCTCCTCAAGTGGCGGTGGAACAGGTAAACCCGGTGCGCCAGGCGCGCCTCCACCACGAATTTCGTCGTTGGCTTCAGTGCCAGCATCATAAGCATTAAGATACATCGTATAAGAACCCGGCTCTTCAGGGATCATCCAGCTATTGAGGCCAATGAAGCCGTCATTGGTCGGCAGCATCATAGCAACAATGGATAGTGCGGTATTGCCATCCGAGGTGGATAACATGGTTGTGGTTGCTGCGGTAGGCATTAATAAACCTTCTGCAGGGTTGGCCACGGTGTCGGCACTTAATGCATCGACGGCCATTTCAAGTCCGGCAATATCGCCGCCTTCGGCCATCGCTTGCAGCTCTGTGCTGGCAGCTTCACCCACATTGAAAAGCTGCTGATCCGGGCTGTGAGCCGTAATTAAAATGGGCGTAAAATAAATGCCACGAGTGAGGTTTTGTACGGTAATCTCAAGCTCGGCGGCCTGCACAAACCCGCTCATTGCAGTCAGGCCGGTGGCGACCATTAAAGGTGTCAGTTGCTTTAGTTTCATAAAGATTCCTTTTGCGCTTAGTCATTGTTTGGCTTCGATCTCAGGTTCGATCTTTGTTAGTTATTGCAGACACACCGTGAGATACCGAAGTACATACTGTTAACGTGACTGAAAACCGGCGGCTCGTTTGCACGTGCTATTAACCGCTCTTCATGGCACTAAGCATGGCCGACAAAGTTCGCAAAAGTTTCACAGAAAAATCACAAATTTCAGGCATAAAAAAACCGGCGATTAAACCGGTTTTTACTGATTAACTATTCGCGCCAGACTATTTAATGACCTTCAGATTAGGTTTACCACGAGGTTTTGGTGGCGTCTGAGGCGGTACCTCATTATCTGTTTTGGCTTCTTCCAGAACCGGGGCGGTGTCTGCTTCGGCCTCGTCAGCCGGCATGCCCTCAGGGGCAAATACCGTACCGGCGCCATTTTCGCGCGCATAGATTGCCAGTACCGCCTCGCATGGCATGCTAAGGCTGCGCGGCTGACCGCTGAATCGGGCCTGAAATGACACGCCATCTTTATCCAGATAGAAATTAACACAGGCAGACGGCGAGATGTTTAGTACAATCTGACCGTCTTTAACAAATTCCTGCGGCACATCAACCAGATTATTTGTGGCGTCTACAACAATGTAGGGCGTGAGATCGTTATCAACAATCCAGTCGTAAAACGCTCTTAACAAATACGGTTGGTTGGAGGTCATTTGACTCATAACGGGTTATGAATTTCGCGTTCTTGGTCCGTCAGCGACGCTTTAAACGAACTTCTTGAGAAGATACGGTTCATGTACGCATGAATGTCTTTTGCACCACCACCGTTAAGCTCAATGCCAAGCGCAGGTAAACGCCATAACAGCGGCGCCAGGTAACAATCTACCAGACTGAACTCTTCGCTCATGAAGTAAGGCATTTCGGCAAACACCGGCGCCAGGCTTAACAGCGCTTCGCGTAAATCATTACGGGCAGTTTCCACATCACCTTCGCCACGGAAGATTTGTGCTGCCAGGCTATACCAGTCCTGCTCGATGCGGTGCATCATCAGGCGGCTCTGACCACGGGATACCGGATAAACAGGCATCAGTGGCGGATGAGGAAAACGCTCATCAAGGTATTCCATGATGATGTGAGACTTATACAGCACTAATTCACGATCAACCAAAGTGGGCACTGTTCCATAGGGGTTCAGCTCCATCAGGTCTTCTGGCAGTTTAGTGGGATCAGTGTAGCTGATCTCAACGCCAACGCCTTTTTCGGCCAATACAATACGAACCTGATGACTATAGATGTCAATCGTGTCTGAGAACAACGTCATGATTGAACGCTTATTCGCGGCTACGGCCATTCATTCTCCTCCGAGATACATTAAATCGAGCATGGTTGAACGCTATTTTGCGGCCAACATAAACTAAAAAAAGGGGGCGAGAAGCCCCCTGTCATTTATTATACTATAAAACCCTGACGATTAGTGAACGTCTCGCCAGAATTCTTTCTTAAGCATGAACACAAATATAAACAGTACCAGGATGAAAATCAGTACCCATTTACCAATGGATTCTGACTCCAGACGGAACGGTTCGCCGGTGTATTCCAGGTAGTTAACCAGATCCAGAATTGCCTGGTCGTACTCTGCGGTGGTCAGCGCACCGTCACCATCGGTTTTGATACCGGCATGACGCATCACTGTCTCACCATCTACCAGTGCTTCTTCTTCAACCATGCGCGGCGTACCTTGCAGTGGTTGCAGCACGTGTGGCATACCGACTTCAGGGAATACCGTGTTGTTAACACCAAACGGACGCGACTCATCCACGTAGAAAGAACGCAGGTAAGTGTAAATCCAGTCAGCACCACGAACACGGGCAACCAGAGTCAGATCCGGCGGCGCCGCACCAAACCACTGAGCTGCAGATTCTGCTGGCATAGAGCGCTCAATATAGTCTGAGATTTTTTCACCGGTAAACTGCAGGTTTTCTTCCGCCAGTTCTTCCGGAATGCCCAGATCGTTGAACGTACGCTGGTAGCGCTGATACTGCTGGCCGTGACAGCCAAGGCAGTAGTTCATGAACAATTTCGCCCCACGTTGCAACGACGCTTTGTCGCTCAAATCGTAGTTAGCTTTGTCGAGGTGGACGTTGCCGCCAGCGGCCAGAGCCACCCCAGGCAACAGCAACGCCAGTACACAAATTAGTTTTCTCATTTAGGGATCCTCGCTGGTACAGGCTTAGTTGTTTCATTTTTACTGTAGATAAACAGCAGGATGAAGAAACCGAAATACATCACCGTTAAGATTTGCGACGCAGTAATTTTCCAGTTTTCCTGAGGCGTACCGCCTAAGTAACCTAAGAAAATAAACACACCGGCAAATACCAGCAGGTTGAGCTTATGCAGACCGCTGCGATAGCGCCATGACTTAACGGTACCGCGGTCGAACCAAGGTAACAGGAACAGGAAGATAATCGCACCAAACATCGCGATAACCCCAAACAGCTTATCCGGAACCGCTTTCAGAATCGCGTAGAACGGTGTGAAGTACCAAACAGGGAAAATATGCTCAGGCGTTTTCAGCGGGTTAGCAATTTCAAAGTTTGGATGCTCCAGGAATTTACCGCCCATTTCCGGCGCAAAGAACATGATGTAAGTAAATGCTGCCAGGAAGATACAGAACGCTACCAGGTCTTTCAGTACGATGTGCGGAAAGAACGGCACGATGTCATCAGCAATGTCGTATTTGCTGGTGTAGTACTCGTGAATTTCAAACTTGGTTTTCTCATCTTCAGACAGGCTGCCTTTTTTGTGCTTGATGGCCACGCCGTCAGGGTTGTTAGAACCCACTTCGTGCAGTGCAATGATGTGCAGGAACACTAAGATAACAATAACCAGTGGCAGTGCGATAACGTGTAACGCAAAGAAACGGTTAAGCGTCGCACCAGAGATAACGTAGTCACCCTGGATCCACTGCACTAAGTCCGGACCAATCACCGGAATGGCACTAAACAGTGATACGATTACCTGTGCACCCCAGTAAGACATCTGACCCCATGGCAATACGTAACCCATGAAGGCTTCGGCCATCAGAGCCAGGTAAATCAGCATACCGAAAATCCACAGCAGCTCGCGTGGCTTCTGGTAAGAACCGTAAATCATACCGCGGAACATGTGCATGTATACCACGATAAAGAACGCTGACGCGCCGGTACTGTGCATGTAGCGGATGATCCATCCGTAGTCGATTTCACGCATGATGTATTCAACCGATGCGAAGGCGCCTTCAGCAGTTGGGTTGAAGTTCATGGTTAACCAGATACCGGTTACGATTTGGTTTACTAATACAATGGTGGCCAGAAATCCGAACACGTACCAGAAGTTCATGTTACGTGGTGCCGGATACTGGATAGCGTGCATGTTGGCCACACGCATCATTGGGATACGTGCTTCAATCCAGGCTAGAAATGCTTGCATGTTACGCAACCTCCGCTTCTGAACCAATGATCACTGTTGTGTCGTCAACAAACTGATACGGTGGAACAACCAGATTTAATGGCGCAGGTACGTTTTGGAAAACGCGGCCGGCCATATCGAATTTAGAACCGTGACACGGGCAGAAGAAGCCTTCTGGTACGCCTTCAACGTATTCTTCAAACGCACCGTCTTTCATGTGTTGTGGAGAGCAACCAAGATGCGTACAAATACCTACCAGGATGAGGTATTCCTCTTTCATTGAGCGGTACTGGTTCTGCGCAAATGCAGGTTGTTGCTCATTTTCAGAGTTTGGGTCACGTAGCTGGTCTTCGTGTTGACCTAGTTCTGCCAGGATTTCAGGCGTACGGCGTACGATCCATACCGGCTTGCTTCGCCACATAACACGAATCAGCTGGCCAGGTTCGATTGCGCTGATATCAACTTCTACATCAGCACCGGCCGCTTTCGCTTTTGCACTCGGATTCCAGGACGCAACGAAAGGTACAGCTGCACCTACTACACCCACACCACCAACAACCGATGTCGCAACGGTTAAAAACCGACGACGCGGATTATCTTGCGGTTTGTTATCACTCAGCGCAGACTCTTTTGCATCTACAGATACATTGCTCATCCACTTTTCTCCAGGTTTTGGATAATATGAAAGCCCGCAAACCACCGCCGCAGGCGGAATTGACAGGCTTCCATTAAACTTGTCGTGTCCGTATCGCCAGCGCATTTCGGCAAGGTGGCGATTTAGCACGAAAGATTGTCATAATTTTCGACCGAAAATGATAAAAGAAAACCCCCTCAAAACACAAGGAATTACTGGAATTAACTGGATAAATATTTGCGCCAAATCAGCATCTGTCAGCGGCTTGAGACAAAAGTATTAGCCCTGTTAAAGTTGATAAACAGATTTTTTACATCTTATTTTCAATATCCGACCAGCACTCGTCCATCGCTTGCCAACGGGATAATGCTTAAGGCTACATTCACGATGCCTTTTAGCACTTTCTCGGTCACACTCGCTCCATACTCTTCACTGAAATTCTCTTTTTGAATAAATAGGTTAAGTATAGCTTATAGAGAATCCACGGCTTAACTATTGCGTATTGTGCATAAAATGCACCGTCATTGGTGAATAATGTTTAAAACCGTAGTAAACCTGCTACCTTTGAATAACAACGTTGAATCAGGTGACATTTTTTGTGAAGTTTTGAATCAGCTCACCGATATATTCATTGCGCGTGACGAGTCGTTGTTGCGTAAAGCCTGAATCAGGGGATGACAAACAAAGTTAATCCCGGACACCTGGGTCAATCAAACTTAATTTCTGATCAAACTGCGCTGTTAAGTTGAAACGGAGATAGTAAATGCTACAAAATCTAAAAGTGAGCCACCGACTGTTTATCGGCTTCAGTTTAGTTATTTCACTGTTAGTCCTGGTAACTATAGTGGGTATCGGCAAAGTGGAAACGATCGACTCAACCATGACACTGATCAATGACGTTAACAGCGTTAAACAACGTTATGCTATTAATTTCAGAGGATCAGTACACGATCGCGCCATTGCCATACGTGATGTCGTCCTTCAGGACAACATGAATGAAATTGAAAAAAGCATTGCAGATATTCGCAGTTTAGAGGAATTCTACAGCAATTCTGCAGGCCCCATGAATGCTATGATGGCCAAGCATAGTGATTCTTCTGAACGTAACATGCTCAACAAAATTCAACAGATCGAAGCACGCACTCTGCCCTTGGTAGACGAAATTATTAAGCAAAGGTTAGCTGGTAACCTTAACCAGGCAAAATCGTTGTTACTGATGAAAGCCAAACCAGCTTTCATCGACTGGCTTGCTGCGATCAATGCTTTTATTGATTATGAAGAGGCTCAGAATACCGCAGAAACCCAGGCTGTTCGTAATGAAGCGGGCTCTTTTCGCGGCATAATGCTAACTTCAACGGCGGCCGCCGTTTTGCTTAGTCTGGCGGTGATGATTTGGTTAGTAACACAATTTAAAAGACAACTTGGCGGCGAGCCCGGTAACATCGCTCATATTCTTCAAAAAATGGCCGACGGACAAATTGGGATCTCGGTTTCTGACAATTATCCCAACAGTGTCCTGAGCTCGCTAAGTAAATTACAAACTCAGCTAAAAAATACTATTCTGGGTATTACGCAGGCAGCGGATAACATTAGTGTTAGTACCAAACAGGACGATACTCAGGGTGCGAATCTGGATGAGTTGTCATCCAAACAAACCACACTGAGCCGGCTTGCATCACAGCATATGGAAGGGGTTCGCAGTCAGGCAAATACGGTAAGTCAGCTGATTTCAGAAACCAACACCATTTCTTCCCAGGCTGCTCAAACCGCTAGCGAAGGAAATCATGCCGTTACACAAGCAACACAAGAAATTAAAAACATTTCCGAAACGGTTAATGCGGCTGTTCGCAACATTCAAAAACTGGAAAAACGCACTCAAGAAATAAGCGGGATCACAAGTACAATCAGCGCCATTTCCGAACAAACCAATCTACTGGCCCTTAATGCTGCCATTGAAGCAGCCAGAGCCGGTGAATCTGGTCGAGGCTTTGCGGTTGTAGCAGATGAAGTAAGAAGCCTGGCTTCCAGAACAGGTGAAGCGACGGCCGAGATTGCTACCATGCTCAATCAGGTCCAAACTGAAACTTCAACAACCATGGAAATTATGTCATCAAGTATTCCTCAGGTAGAACGGGGAATAGAACTGTCAGACAGGTCAGGACAATTATTACAGGAAATAGAAGAACAGGCGCAACACTCCTTAAGCAATGTAAGAACGGTTACCGACGCATCGCATCAACAAATAGAAACCCTGAACGCCCTTAACACCAGCATGCAAGATGTCATTGACACGGCAACGCAAATGGCTGGCGTATCAAAACAACTCCATAGCGAGAACCACGCCGCAGCCGAAAACCTTAAGCAACTGGCCAGTGAATTGAAAAAACATGCAGCGTATTTCTCTTTACGCTAAGAAGATGATAACGGCGGGCAACGGAGCTGACCCGCTAACGACTAAAGTCGACTTAGCGTTGCGGTTACAGCCAATACCAACGATATAACGCCCCGACCACTAATTCTCTAATTCTTAACATAAAAAAACCCGGCATACGCCGGGTTTTTGCATTCTGTAAAAACGTATTAACGTTTTGAGAATTGTGGTTTCTTACGTGCTTTATGAAGACCCACTTTCTTACGTTCAACGCGACGTGCGTCACGAGTAACGAAGCCTGCTTTACGCAGAGCCGGACGAAGTGCTTCGTCATATTCCATCAGTGCACGGGTAATACCGTGACGGATTGCACCAGCCTGACCGTTTGAACCACCACCTTTAACAGTGATGTACAGGTCAAACTTTTCAGTCATTTCTACCAGTTCCAGTGGCTGACGAACAACCATGCACTCGGTTTCACGACCAAAGTACTCGTCAAGAGCACGTGAGTTTACTGTGATGTTTCCTGAACCTGGACGCAGGAATACACGAGCAGTAGAACTTTTGCGACGGCCAGTGCCGTAATATTGAGTATCTGCCATGTGATAAGCTCCTTAAATGTCCAATACTTGAGGCTGTTGAGCAGTGTGCTTGTGTTCAGCACCTGCGTAAACTTTAAGCTTACGGAACATTGCACGGCCCAGAGGACCTTTTGGCAACATACCCTTAACTGCTTTTTCCAAAACCATTTCTGGCTTGTGAGCAAGCAGCTTCTCAAAGTTAGTCTCTTTAAGACCACCAGGATAACCAGTGTGAGCGTAGTACATTTTGCCCTGCGCTTTGTTACCAGTTACAGTAATTTTCTCAGCGTTGATAACTACAATGTAATCACCAGTGTCAACGTGAGGAGTATACTCAGGCTTATGCTTACCACGTAAACGCAGTGCGATTTCAGAAGCCAAGCGACCCAGAGTTTTGTCTGTGGCGTCTACCACATACCAGTCACGGGCTACCGTTTCTGGCTTTGCAACAAAAGTTTTCATTTTAAAATTCACCGAAATAATTCGTCGTTACTTTGGTTATGACCCGCTATTGTTTTATTAACAACGTTTCAAACCTACCTAAAATCAACTATCTGACCCCTTCGAGTCGATTGATTCTTCCACCTTCCCACAGGTGGGTGTAACTGGGCAGGGCGCGAATTATACAGCATTTGCACAAAAAGCATACCCCTAATAAAGCAAAAAATTAAATTGGCGCAAGCTTTATTCGTCGACTAATCTTGATAACGAAATCAGTCATATATTGCAGTTTATGAAACCCTTTTCATTTTTATTCCTGCTCGCCCTGGTATTCAGCCCGGCAGGCTTTGCTAATAACGAGCCAGAAAAAGTGATTTTCACGCGTGCCTTTGCCGACGAAGGCTACGGCTATTATCACGCGCAGATCCTAAGGCGGGTACTGGAATTAACGCCAGAGTTTGGTGTAGCAGTGGCAGAACCACATCCCCAGCCCATGCCTCAGGCAAGGCAGATCATTAAGCTTCAGAGTGGCGAAGCCCATGTTATGTGGAGTGCTACATCAGCGGAACGTGAAAAACAGTTACTCACGGTTCGTTTTCCATTGCTGCAGGGCCTGGCCGGATACCGTGTGCTCGTGATCCACAAATTTAAACAAGGTAATTATCCGGTGGATGTAACTGAATCAACGCTGCAGTCATATCTCGGCGTACAGGGCGCCGACTGGCCCGATTTAAAAGTGCTCAAACACAATGGTTACAAGGTTGAAGGGCTGCCATGGAGCCTGTGGTTTACCAATATGTTTATTGCGGTAGAAAAAGGGCTGGTCGATTATTTCCCGCGCAATGTCATTGAAGTTTCCAACGATTTGGCACGCCACGCCGACAAGTCGGTCAAACTCGAGGATAACGTGCTGCTACGCTACCCGAGTTACGAATATTTTTTTGTCTCACCCAAACACCCCCAACTGGTAAACCGGCTGTATACCGGGCTGTTAAGAATGTTGGATAGCGGTGAGCTCAAAAGCTATTTTGACAAACACGATAATCATCGCCGGGGCCTGGAACTGGTCAGCCAGGAGACGCGCACCATCTTCGAACTGGAGAACCCGGGTATTATGCAGGCGTTTGAAAATCCGCTCTGGAGCCTGAGTCCGGCCCCCATGCGCGCTCACCTTAAAGCTCGCCTTGCAGAATAAACAATAAGTAAGAAAAAACGCTGTCAGGCACCGGTTTCTCTTCGCTTGACCCGTTGCCACAGTTGCTCAAGTTCATCCAGCGAGTGCGCTTCCAGCCCGCCCTTTTCAGCTTTTGCCATCACTTCAACCGCTGCAAATCGACTGGCGAATTTATGACTGGCCCTGCGCAGCGCCGCATCGGCATCCACATTACAATGACGTGCCAGGTTTACCATGGCAAAAAGTGCATCACCAATTTCAGCTTCGAGGGCCTGCTGATTGCGCTTAGGCGCATCCAGCTCCGCCTGTATTTCCGCCACTTCCTCGCGCACTTTGTCAGCCACCGGGTTAACCTCCGGCCAGTCAAACCCCACCCGCGCGCACTTTTTTTGAATTTTCTGGGCATACATCAACGCCGGTAGACCGGTGGGAACACTATCCAGTAGGGCTTGCGGGACGTTTCTGCGCTCCTGCGCTTTAATGGCTTCCCATTGCTCCGCTAAGCCGGCGTTATCGGTGTTTGCTTCGCCAAACACATGAGGATGGCGGCGCACCATTTTATCGCTGATCGCATTGGCGATATCGGTAAAGTCGAATTGCTGTGATTCATTGCCAATTTGCGCATAGAAAACGATTTGAAATAGCAGATCGCCAAGCTCATCCTTAATCTCATCCGGTGCCCCCCGCTCTATGGCATCTACTGCCTCATAGGCTTCCTCGATGGTATAACGGGTAAGAGACTGCATGGTTTGCTGCACATCCCACGGACACCCTGATTGCGGGTCGCGCAGGCGCGCCATGATATCAAGTAAGCGGGCTAGCGCTGCCCCCGGATCAGTTGGTCTTTCGTCTGACATCAATGATGTCCTTCAGTTGTCGCAAGCGATTCGTCAGGCGGCTCAGGGCTTCCACATCAGAGACTTCCACCGAGACGGAAATCAGTGCCGTGTGGCTGTTTTTATCGCTCAGGCTATTTACGCCGAGCAGGGCTACGCCTTCGTTAGCCAGCACCGTGGTGATATCGCGTAACAGACCGGTACGGTCGTTACATTCGATATCCAGATTGGCGTCGTAGCCTACGTTTAAGTCTTCTGACCAGCTTACCTCAATTTGCCGTTCCGGATGCTGATTAAGCAGGTTCTGAAGTTGTTCACAGCTGTCTTTGTGCACGCTTACGCCGCGCCCCTGAGTGATATAACCCAAAATATGATCACCGGGCACCGGCTGACAGCAGTTGGCCAACTGGCTCATCAGGTTACCAACGCCTTGTACCACCACACTATCAGGTTTATTTTTGCCTCGCGCCGCTTTGCGGGTTTTAACCTTGGGACTGAGTTCTTCCACTTCTGGCGGCGGCGCTACTAACTGTTGCAGATGATGCACCACAGACATTACCCGCACATCGCCTGCGCCTATGGCAGCAAACAATTCGTCTGTACTTGGCACATTAAACCGATCGCAGGCATCGGCCGCCATTTTAACCGGCAGACCAGCGCGTTGAAGTTCACGCTCCAACAATTCTTTACCCGCCTGCTGGTTTTTCTCTTTATCCTGTTTCTTAAAGAAGCTGTGAATCGTTGCCCGGGCCCGCGATGAATGAACATAGCCTAAACCGGGATGTAACCAGTCTCGCGACGGATTAGGCTCTTTACCGGTCAGGATCCCCACCTGATCGCCGCTTTGCAACTGATAGGTAAACGGCACAATACGGCCGTTGATCTTAGCGCCGATACAGCGATGGCCAACGTTACTGTGAATGTAATAGGCAAAATCCACCGGCGTGGAACCCTGAGGTAAATCAATGACATCGCCGCGCGGCGTAAAGACATACACGCGATCGTCAAACACCTGGCTGCGTAGTTCTTCAACCAGATCGCCCGACTCGGCCACCTCTTCCTGCCATTGCAGAATTTTACGTAACCAGTTGATCCGTTCATCGTAGCCAGAAACCTTACCGGCACTGCCCTCTTTGTATTTCCAGTGAGCCGCCACACCCAGTTCTGCATCCTGGTGCATTTTCTGGGTACGGATCTGGATCTCCACTGGCTTTCCTTCCGGGCCGACAATTACCGTATGAATCGACTGATAGCCATTCGGTTTTGGCGTGGCGATATAGTCGTCAAACTCTTTGGGAATATGCTTGAAGTGAGCATGCACAGTACCCAGCGCAGCGTAGCAATCCTGTAAACGCTCGGCGATAATCCGCACCGCCCTTATATCGAACAGCTGCTCGAAGGTCAGGCGTTTTTTCTGCATCTTTTTCCAGATGCTGTAGATGTGTTTTGGCCGACCGTAAACCTCGGCTTTGATGTGTTCGTTATTGAGGAGATCCTGCAGCGAACCCACTACGTTGTCGATATATTCCGCGCGTTCCCGCCGTTTACCATCAAGCTGTTTGGCGATCTGCTTATAGGTAGTTGGGTGCAAATAGCGAAAGGCTAAATCTTCCAGCTCCCATTTTAACTGGCCAATGCCAAGGCGGTTAGCCAGCGGTGCGTAGATGGTGGCACACTCCCGGGCAACCATAACCCGGGTTTCTTCGTCGGCTTTCTTTACCTGTTGCAGAGCGCAGATCCGCTCGGCCATTTTGATCACCACGGCGCGTACATCTTCCACCATGGCCAACAGCATGCGACGGATACTGTCGATGTGTTGCTCATCGGGTGCAGAAAGCTTACTTTCGGATTGCTTGCGATTATGCAGCATCCGAATCGCTTCCATCCGACGAACCCCCACCACCAGCTGTTCTATTTCAGCACCAAAGTTTTCCGCCACCTCGGCATCAGATAACTCATGCTGCTGGCAATAGGGATAAACCAGCGCGGCCTGCAGCGTTGCATCGTCCATATTGAGCTGGTGAAGGATTTCCACCATCTCCTGCCCGACCAGTAGTTTATCCGGCATATGCGAAATATCACGCAGCTTCTGAGCGGTACTTTCAGACAGATTAAGACTGGCCAGCCATTCTTCAAATGGCGGCCGGTGTTCTTCATGTACTGTACGGGTTGAAACCATATTTACCTCTTACCCTTTAGCCACGCGTTCGAGTAACGCCATTGACTCAATATGCTGGGTATACGGGAACATTTCCATTATGCCGAGTTTCACAATCCGATACCCTCCTTGCAGCAGCGGTGCCAGATCGCGATTAAAAGTTGCCGGATTGCAAGATACGTACACGACTGACTCAATTCTGGCTTTGGCAATTTGCTGGCAGGCTTCCATAGCCCCTTCCCGGGAAGGGTCCAGCAACACTTTATGGTATTTTTTTAGTGCCAGAGCGTTGAGTTCTGCCTCGTTACTTAAATCGGCAGTGCGCCACTGAATATTAGTAATGCCTTGTTGTCGGGCAATTTTTTCGCCTCGTTGCACCATTGTGGAAACCCCTTCCACCGCGGTGACACTGGCGCAACGTTGTGCCAGGGGCAAGGAAAAGTTACCTAAACCGCTAAACAAATCGAGTACGTTGTGCTGCGCCTCTGGCGCCAGCCAGTCGAGCGCTTGCTCAACCATGGCCAGATTGACCTCTGCATTAACCTGAATAAAATCTTCGGTGGTAACCGCCAGTGATAAATCATGCGCCGTCGCGCACAACAATTCGTCCACCGGCCCATGCAGCGTCTCGCTGTGCTCGCCTGAATCCAGGCGCAACAGGAGTGTATGCGTTTCAGCAAATGCCACTAACAAGGCCCGATCATCAGCCGATAAAGCTCTGGTACAACGCAGCGTAACGCCAATTACATTATGCCCTTTTAACAGGCTGATATGGCCAATAGCGGTGCGCCCGGATAGCTGCTCAAGCAGATCATATACCGCCGGTAGCAGTTCATTCAGTTCTGGTTCCAACACCGGGCACTGCCTGACATTGACCACTTTATCGCTTTTTGGCGCTCTGAATCCCAGCGCCAGGGGCTTACCTTTGCGGGCATCAATGGCCAGGCGCGTTTTTCGCCGGTACGTATCGCGAGGACTGCGTAAAGGTGCCACCCAGGGTAATTCATCTAACGAGTGAGTGAGCCTGATTTGCTCATCCAGCGCCTGTTGTCGCCAGGCGAGCGCAGCGCCGCGCTCGACGTGCTGCAACTGGCAGCCGCCACATTGCTCGTATACCGGGCAGAAAGGCGTTTGCCGCGCCGGGGCTGGTTCAAGCACTTTGGTTACATGGCCTTCGCAGACTTGTTTTTTACTGCGCGTAATGGCTACCTGACAGGTTTCACCGGGCAGCGCGCCGTCTACAAACAGCACTGGCTGATGGGTTCGGCAAATACCGCGTCCACGGGGATCCCATTTGTCCAGCGTCACCGTAGCAGACGATACCTGAGCGGGCCCTTTTCGTTTTCCGCCGGTGCGCCGCTTACCGCCGCCCTGATAAATGCTAACCATTACCTTGCCTCACGGTGTTTCCAGGATCACCGTAGCTACGGCGTAATGTTGTTCATCAGATAAACTTAAGTGAGCCCCCACTACTCCTTTAAGCTTACATAGCTCTGCAAATTCACCGCTGTAATGCAGGGTTGGTGCACCCGCTTCGTCATTGCTGACACGCAGTTGCTGCCAACTGATGCCCCGGCCAATCCCGGTTCCCAGCGCTTTCACCGCTGCTTCTTTAGCGGCAAACCGTTTAGCCAGATACCTGACCGGTTGATTGTGAGAGGTATAAATGTCCCATTCATCCGGCGTCAGCACCCGTCGCGCGAGGCGATCCCGGGAGCCCCCCTCCATTTCAAAACGGGCAATTTCAACTATGTCAGTTCCCAAGCCTGCAATGGCCATGGTCAGCTCCGGTGGTAATTAGCCTATGTGTGCCTGTAAACGCGCTTCCTGCATGAGGCTACGCATCTCAGCCACGGCTTTGTGCAAACCGTCAAACGCGGCACGGGCGATAATGGCATGGCCGATATTAAGCTCAATAAGCTGTGGGATAGCCGCAATGGGTTTTACATTGTGATAGTGCAATCCATGACCGGCGTTTACCTTCAGCCCCAGGTTATCGGCATACTCAACACCACGGCGAATTTGCGCCAGGTGCTCCAGTTGCTCTGTTTCACTGGTTGCATCGGCGTAGTGGCCGGTATGTATTTCGATATACGGCGCCCCCGTTGCTTTTGCGGCATCAAGCTGGCGTTCATCGCCATCAATAAACAGGGAAACCAGGATATTGGCTTCGGCCAGTCGCTGGCAGGCATCTGTCATACGACTCAGATTGCCGGCTACATCCAGTCCGCCTTCGGTGGTTAACTCTTCACGCTTTTCCGGCACCAGGCAACAAAATACCGGTTTAACCTGTTCGGCAATACCGAGCATTTCTTCGGTGACGGCCATTTCCAGATTGAGTCGGGTATTAATCGTTTGTGCCAGCAGGGTAACGTCGCGGTCTTTAATGTGGCGACGGTCTTCTCGCAGATGCACGGTTATGCCATCTGCGCCTGCGCGTTCTGCGATATCCGCAGCATGCACCGGATCGGGGTAAGAGGTACCACGCGCATTTCGCAGCGTAGCGATATGATCAATATTAACGCCAAGCAGAATATCTTTCATTCCCAGGGTCCTGGATTACATTACTAACTGAAGTGGCGCGTATTGTAGCAGTGATTCAGCGGGAGGCCAAAAAGAGCTCACGACTTTTCAATGGCTTGTCACCCACAAAGGGATACAGGGCCAACCGGCATAAACGCTTTGCCGCCTTTAATCCCGGTGGGCTGAAATCCTGTTCAGCCAGCATCAGCAGTTCGGTACCGGAAAAACTGAGTTTGCTTGCCTGTTTAACCTGACAAAAGCCCAGCTCCGGCACCAGTTCATAGTGAAAAGTGGGTTCGATGGGATCATTGGAAGCCGCGTCGGTGGTGAAGTCTGGCATCACACCAAGTTCCTGCAACAGTGCCAGTTCATACTGACGCAGGATATATTCGGCAGCCGCTTGTTCCTGCTGCAATGCTGCCAGAGCTGTTGCGTAGGCGCTGTACAGCTCTGCCGCCTCGACACCGCCGGGCAATACCCGGTTAGTGATTTCATTGACATACAGGGCACAATAAAGTGCATTTCCGGTAAGCATGCGCAGAGCGCCATTGCCCTCTAATTGGGTTAGGTTTTTTAAATCGCTTTTGCCGCTTAGCTGTACCCGCAACGCCTGGAAGGGTTGCAGCAGACTTCGGCGGTCGGATTTGGCGCTACGCACGCCACGGGCCACAGCACTGACGCGGCCGAGTTCGAGGGTAAAGAAATCAACAATAAAACTGGTTTCACGATAGGGGCGTCGATGCAAAACGTAGGCATTCAACCAGCTGTTAGCCATGATTATGCCCGCTTGATCCGCACAACTTTCATTTGTTCAAACTCCATACCAGCCACCGTTTCCACTGTGCGGTAGTAGGTCATATTCACCCGCGCTCCCTGCAGTGACTGATAAGGTTTGGTGCGTTTAAACACAAAGGGCGCATCGACATTTTCAATCATTACGGTATGACGAACCCAGTCGCCATCCTGACGCTGCACATGCGAAACCACTTTCATGTTTTCACTGTGAGTCAGTGACTGATGACGTTTTAGCAGCTTATCCACACTCATAGCAATTCATTACCTGTCAGGCCAGGGGAGCCAGAGCTTCCACCAGCAGTTGCAGCGATTCCCTGCCCCGATAGTAATTCACATCCAGCTGATACGCCAATTGCACCTGCTTAACATTAGGGTCAGGCCACACATCCGAGTCAATATTAAACGCAATGGCGTCAAACTCCTCGCCGCTGTTGGGGTGTGCCAGCACCATCTTAAGGTGACGCTCGCCGACAATGCGCTGTTGAATAAGCTGGAAAGTGCCGTCAAATAACGGCGGCTGAAAGCCCTGGCCGAAAGGACCGGCCTGGCGCAACACCTGCGCGGTGGGCAAATTAAGGATGTCAGGCTCCAGTTCGCCATCACTGAGGATGATGTTCGGGTCGTCAATGTCAGCCAGAGCCGCTTTAACATGGCGGGTAAAGGCCGCGGTAAAGGCAGAAAGATTGGCAGTCTGGATTGATAATCCTGCGGCTGCCGCGTGCCCGCCAAATTTATCAATCAGGCCCGGCTGAGCGGTACTAACGGCCTCCAGAATGTCGCGGATATGCACCCCGGCAATGGAGCGCGCAGAGCCTTTTATGGTTTCGTCATCCTGTTTGGCAAATACAATGGTAGGTCGTTTATATTCATCTTTCAGCCGACCCGCCACGATCCCGATTACGCCCTGGTGAAAATGCTCATCGAAAAGTACGATAGCATCCGGCGGTGCACTGCTGTCGAGTTGTATTGAAGCCAGCGTTTCCTGGGCCTGCTGTTTCATTTCCTGTTCAATGGTTCGCCGCTGCTGGTTAAGCCGGTCGAGCTCCGTCGCCCGCGCCCGGGCTTCCATGGTATCACTGCAAAGCAGACACTCTATCCCGGCAGCCATATCATCCAGACGCCCAGCGGCATTCAGCCGGGGGCCAATCACAAAGCCCAGATCCGTTGCAGTAAGTCGGCTGGCATGACGCTGAGCCACGTCCAGTAAGGCGGTAATTCCCGGCCGACACTGCCCGGCGCGGATCCGCTGCAGGCCCTGATGAACTAAAATACGGTTATTCTGATCAAGCGGCACCACGTCGGCTACCGTGCCTACGGCCACAATATCGAGTAAATTGGCTAAATTAGGCACCTGTAGGCCCTGCCGGGTAAACCAGTCGCGCCCTTCCAGTTCAGCTCGCAGTGCCAGCATAAGGTAAAACGCCACGCCAACGCCGGCGAGGTTCTTCGACGCAAAATCACAATCCGGCTGATTAGGATTAACGATAGCAGTAGCCGCGGGCAACGTTTCGCCGGGTAAATGGTGATCAGTTACTATGACTTCCATGCCCAGTTCATTGGCTCGCTGAACCCCTGCGTGGCAGGAAATGCCATTATCAACGGTGATAATTAACGGTGTTCCCCGTTCGGCAGCGACTTCAACAATCTGTGGCGAAAGCCCGTAACCAAAATCAAACCGGTTAGGCACCAGGTAATCCACCCGGGTTGCCCCCATCTGCCCCAATGCCAGCATACACAGCGCGGTGCTGGTAGCGCCATCGGCATCGAAATCGCCAATAATGGTAATCGGTTGCTGCTCAATAATGGCATCAGCGATGCGCGCCGCGGCTTTGTCGCAGCCCAGCAAGTCGCGATAATGCAGCAGTGACCGGGCACCAGTATTTAATTGCTCGGCAGACTGAATAGAGCGGCCACGGTAAACCCGCTCAAGAACCGGATGTAGTGCCGTATCAAAGGTATCGGTTAACGGCCGGCGCCTGATATGTAAACTCATAAATTAGCTGTGATTCGTTGCTGAAACTGAAAAGAAATCGGACTGGTGAAACAACCGGATACCTGAGAGGTACGGTATCCGGTGATTGGTAAATAAATTAACCGGCGATCTGTTTAAGCGCCGATAGCAGTTGTTCGGGCGGCTGGTAGCCGGGAATGATACTGCCATCGCTGAGTACGATGTTAGGGGTACCATTTACGCCAATCTTACGGCCAAAACGAAATTGCTCAGCAATGTCGTTATCACAGTTGTTAGGCGTTACGCTGCTGCCTGATTTGGCACTGGTCATGGCTTTTTTCGGATCAGCAGAACACCAGACCGACACCATTTGACGATAAACCGGGCTGTTCAGGCCAGCACGAGGATACGCCAGGTACCTTACGGTAATACCTTCTTCGTTATACTGAGCAATCTGCTCGTGCAGCTTACGGCAGTATCCGCAGGTAGTATCGGTGAACACGGTCACGACATATTGTTCGTCTTCTGCTTTAAATTCGATGTAGGAATCATCAAATTGCTTTAATCCGTCCAGACGCATTTCAGCCAGCGCGGTTTCGGTTTCGTTACGCATTTCTTCGTCGAGATTGTAAACCCGCGCCTGAAGTAAATAGGTGCCATCTGCGCTTACGTAGAAGAGACCATTTTCGGTACTGATTTGCAGTAAGCCGTCTACTGGTGAGTCGGCGATGGCATCTACCCGCCACTTCAGCGTGGTTTCGATTTTCGCCTTAACGCTCTCTTTATCTGCCGCATCGGCCAGTACATTTGCAGTTGCAGCTACCGAAACAACACTCAGCACTGCCAGTAAACTGCGAAGAAACACTTTCATTTAATCACTCCTGAAAACCACTCGGATTATGGCCTTTACGGCCTCTGGGGTGCTGAAATTGCAGCACATTGTTTTCTTTAAGACCGGCATTTAACCGTAAAATTCGCTCTAGTGTATCAAAAAATCCCGCTCTGGCGATGATTGCCATCGACAATTACCCCCACGCTCATCGAATCGGCCCTGCCGATACTTTGTTTTATCCCCTAGGATGATGCTCTGTAATCAGATTTTGAAGTCTCTCTGTGGCAACATGGGTATAAATTTGCGTGGTTGACAGATCGCTGTGGCCCAATAGCATTTGCACCACCCGCAGGTCGGCACCATGATTAAGCAGATGGGTTGCGAAAGCATGACGCAGTGTGTGGGGAGATAATTCCGTACCGATCCCGGCTTTCACTGCATAGTGCTTAATGCGATGCCAGAATGTCTGGCGGGTCATCTGTACACCACGGTTACTGACAAACACCACGTCGGTCTGATGCTTTAACAATTGCGGCCGGGCACTGTGTAAATAATCCTGGAGCGCATCGAGGGCATTTTCACCCAGCGGTACCAGGCGCTCTTTATTGCCTTTACCCATTACCCGCACCAGGCCTTGCTGCAAACTGACTTCAGACAGCCGCAGGCCAATCAGCTCACTGACCCGCAGGCCAGTAGCATAAAGCACTTCGAGCATGCATTTATCACGACACTCTATGGGTTCTTCCGTCTCTGGCGCGTCCAGTAAAGCCTCAACATCGGCCTCACTCAGCGTACCCGGTAACTTTTTGGCCGCTTTGGGAATGGCCAGTTGACTGACCGGATTATCCTTACGCTGATTGTCGGTAACCAGATAGCGGTAAAACTGCCGCATAGCGCTGATGTTGCGCTGAGTACTGCGCGCCGAAAGTCCCCGCCGCTCACGAAACATCAGATAATCCTGCATGTCGGTGAGACTGGCCTGCTTGAGGCTGGTAGCGCGAC